>WQXW01000215.1 GCA_009781575.1 Solirubrobacterales bacterium | reverse complement strand
ACGCCGCCAGCCCGTCCGGCCTGACCGTCGGCATCCACCTGCCCCAGGAACTGCTGCTCGACGCGGGCGCGCTCGCGCAGTCGACAGTGAGGGACACCACCGTCGCGCTGCCGCCGGGCGTCACGGTCAACGCAGGCGGCGCCGACGGGCTGGAAGCGTGCTCCGAGGCGCAGATCGGCTACCTCGGCCACGAAACCGTGGGCGAAGCGGCCAGCGAAGCCTTCAGCGCGACACTGCCCCGGCTCTTCTGTCCGCAGGCCTCGAAGCTCGGCACGGTGAAGATCACCACTCCGCTCTTGCCGAACCCGCTCAACGGCGCCGTGTATCTGGCGAGCCCCGCGCCGATGGGCGAAGCCGGCCAGAACCCGTTCCGGACCCTGCTGTCGCTGTATATCGTCGCCGAAGATCCCGTGTCGGGCACGATCGTGAAGCTGCCCGGCGAGGTGGCGCTCAACCAGACCACGGGGCAGGTGGTGTCGACCTTCGAAGACACGCCCCAGCTGCCCTTCGAAGATCTGACACTGCACTTCTTCGGCGGGCCCCGCGCGCCGCTGGCGACCCCCGGGCTGTGCGGCTCCTACACCACCACCGCGAGCTTCACCCCCTGGTCGGGCGGCGAAGCGGTCGCGGCCGGCTCCGCATTCGAGATCGCCAGCGGCCCCAACGGGAGCCCCTGCCCATCCGACCCGCGGCCGTTCACCCCCGAATTCACCGCCGGCACGACCAACATCCAGGCCGGCGCCTACTCCGAACTGCGCACCACGATGGGCCACCCCGACGCCGACCAGCCGCTCGGGCGCCTGGCGATAACGCTGCCGCCCGGCCTGATGGGCTCGCTCAGCGGCGTGACACTGTGCGGCGAACCACAGGCCGCGGAGGGGACCTGCGGCGCGAACAGCCTGATCGGCCACACGATCGTCACCGCCGGCCTGGGCGCCACTCCGACCGTGGTCGCGCGCCCCGGCGACGTCTACCTCACCGGCCCCTACGACGGCGCTCCCTTCGGTCTCTCGATCGCCAATCCAGCCGAAACCGGCCCGTTCGACCTCGAGCGGGGGACCAGCTGTGACTGCGTGGTGGTGCGCGCCAGGGTGCAGGTCGATCCCACCACCGCCAGGCTGAGCGTGATCAGCGACCCGCTGCCCACGATGCTCCAGGGCGTGCCGCTCAACCTGCAGCACGTCACCGTGCAGATCGACCGGCCCCAGTTCACCTTCAACCCCACCAGCTGCAACCCGATGAAGATCGAAGGCACGATGTCCGGCGGCGAAGGCGGCGCCACGCCGATCTCGGAGCCCCTGCAGGTGGCAAACTGCGCCCGCCTCGGCTTCAAACCCGGCTTCGCGGTGGCCACATCCAGTCACACCTCCAGAAGCGACGGCGCGAGCCTCGACGTGAAGCTCTCCTACCCGCGCGCGCAGTTCGGAACCCAGGCCAACATCGCCAGGGTGAAGGTCGAACTGCCCAAGCAACTGCCCTCGCGCTTGACCACGCTGCAAAAGGCGTGCACCGACGCGGTGTTCAACGCCAATCCAGCCAACTGTCCGGCGGCCTCCCGCATCGGCGAAGCGACGGCCACCACGCCGCTGGTGCCCATACCGCTCACCGGCCCCGCGTACTTCGTCTCCCACGGCGGCGCCAAGTTCCCCGAACTGATCATCGTGCTCTCCGGCTACGGCATCACCGTCGACCTGCACGGCGAAACCTTCATCAGCAAAGCCGGCATCACCTCGTCGACATTCTCCTCGGTGCCCGACGTGCCGGTCTCCTCCTTCGAGCTGAAGCTGCCCGAGGGCCCCTACTCGGCGCTCGCCGCCAACGGCGACCTCTGTGCCTCCAAACTGGTGATGCCCACCACCCTGACCGCCCAGAACGGCGCGGTGATCAAACAGAACACCTCGATCGCGGTCACAGGCTGCACGCCCACGATCAGGGTGATCCGCCACACGGTCTCCGGCAAGCACGCCACAGTCGTGGTGAGCGTGCCCTCCGCCGGGCGCCTGGTTGCCGACGGCGGCGGGGTGCTGCCCAAGGCGCGCATGGTGAGCAAAGTCGGGATCGTCACGATGACGCTCCGCCTGTCGAGCTCGGAGCAGCGCTTCCTCGCCCACCACCGCGGCCGGCGCCTGGAGGTGCCGATCCAGCTCTCCTTCAGCCCCTCACACGGCCGGCGGCTCTCCGCGCGGGTCGCCGTCTTGATGCGCTGACTTCGAGAGGAGCGCTCCGCGCAACCGCCGCTCACGGCGTGGCCGGGACCACCCGCCAGCGCGAAACGCCGCGTCTCAGGGTGTGGCCGGCACGACCACGAGCGGCCGCTCCCCGTCCGGCAGCTCGCCGAGCGCGAAGCCGGGGGCGCTCAGGCGGTGGGTGTGCGGGAACAGCTCCAGGAAGGGCTCCACCGGCTCCAGGAACCCGATGCGCTCGGTGTGGTAGTGCATCGGCACCACCCACCGCGGCGCGAGCCGCTGCACGATCGCCGCCGCCTGCTCGGGGCCGATCGTGGGGCCCGCGCCCACCGGCAGGATCAGCAGATCCACCTGCCCGAGCGCCGCCGCCTGCTCCTCGCGCAGCGCGCTCTGGCCGAAGTCGCCGAAGTGGGCCACGCGCACGCCGTCCAGCGCGAAGGCGAAGATCGTGTTGGGCCCGCGCGCGGTGCCCGCCTGCTCGTCGTGCTCGGAGGCCACCGCCACCACCTCGCCGATCGGCGACTCCAGGCGGCCCGCGGTCGAGCGCAGGATCGTCGGCGAGCCGTCGATCGCATCCACGCCGTTGTGGTCGAGATGCTCGTGGGTGACCAGCAGCAGCTGCGCCTCCACGCCCTCGATCGGGGGGTAGTCGAAGTGGATCCCCCGCCCGCTGAGCCCCGACATGTCCGCGAACGGGTCGATGAACACGGTCACATCGCCCGCGGTGAGGCGGAAGGCCGACTGGCCGTACCACTGGAGCTGCATGCGAGTCCTCCCTCTGGTCGCGTCCGCCCGGGCCTTCCGCCCGATCTGGACAGGCAAGCTGCACAGTCTACCTGTGGACCTCGCAGCGGCGATCGCCGCGCCCACGCCCGCCGGGTCCTACGCTGTTGGCTTGAGCGTCACCGGTGAGCTGCTGTCACGGCGCCTGCACCTGCCACCCGCGGAGAGCGCGGACGTGGTGTGCGAGCGCGACCTGCGCGTGCCCATGGACGACCACGCGGTGCTGCTCGCCGACCGCTGGGTCGCGCGCCACGCGCGCCGGCGCGCCCAGCCGACCGTGCTGGTGCGCTCGCCGTACGGCCGCCGCCAGTGGGTCGGCGCCCTGTACGGCCGGCTGCTGGCCGAGCGCGGACTGCAGGTGCTCGTGCAGAGCGTGCGCGGCACCTTCGGCTCGCAGGGCCGGTTCAACCCCTTCGACGAGCGCGCCGACGGGCTGGCCACGCTGCGCTGGATCCGCGCGCAGCCGTGGCATCGCGAGCGGATCGGCATGATCGGCCCCAGCTACATGGGCCTCGCGCAGTGGGCGCTCGCCTCCGAGGCCGGCGACGACCTGGCCGCGATCGCGATCCAGGCCAGCGCCTCGCAGTTTTACGGCCAGGCCCACGCCGGCGGCAGCCTCACGCTGCAGACCGCCGCCTCCTGGCTTCTGCTGGTCGGCCTGCAGGAGCGCCGGCTGGCGCCGCTGGCGATGGCCGGCGGGCTGTGGCGCCTGCCCGCGCTGCTCGCCGTCACGCCGCCCGCCGAGATCGATCGCCGCACCCTCGGCGCGCAGATCGACTGGTTCCACGAAGCCCTGATGAGCCGCGCGCGCGAGGACCCCTACTGGGCGGCCCGCGATTTCGCCGCCGGCGTGGAGCGGGTCGAGGCGCCGGTGCAACTGGTCGGCGGCTGGCAGGACATCTTCCTGCCGTGGATGCTCGAGGACTTCGCCGCGCTGCAGGCCGCCGGGCGGCGGGCGCAGCTCATCATCGGCCCCTGGACCCACGTCGCCCCCGGGATGGCGCAGGCCGGCGTGCGCGAGGGGATCGCGTGGCTGCGCGCGCATCTCCTCGACGACGATCGCCTGCTGGAGCGGGGGAGCGTGCGCGTGTTCGTCACCGGCGAGCGCGCCGGAGGCGGGTGGCGCCGGGTGACCGGCTGGCCGCCCCCCGGCACGCGCGAGCGCCGGCTGTGGCTGGCCGCCGCGGGGCGCCTCCAGGAGCAGCCCCTTGCCGGT
>WQXW01000214.1 GCA_009781575.1 Solirubrobacterales bacterium | reverse complement strand
TATATGATCGCGACGCCGGTATACACCTCATGCCGCCTGCCAGATAGCATACGCAGCATAGCCGCCGCGTCGGCGACATCTACAGGCTTGCCCAAAATCAGGTTGTCCAGCGCGACCACGGTGTCGGCGCCGATCACCACCTCCCCCGGCCGCGCCACCGCGCGCGCCTTGCGCCGCGCGTTCTCGAGCGCCAGCTCCCGCGGATCGCCGCGCTCGATCTCCTCCACGCCGGAGGGCCGCACCGCGAAGCGCAGCCCCAGGCGCTCGAGCATCGCGCGGCGCTGGGGAGAGCGCGACGCCAGCACGAGCGGGGGGCTCTGTCGGCCGGGGGCGGTGTGCCGCGTCGGGGCCTGTGGGCCGGGGGCCTGTGAAGCAGCCGAGGTGTGCGGGGTGTTCATCTGCGGGGCCTCGAACACACCTGTCGGAGGCGCCGTTGGGGGATTTGTTTTGAGGATTCGTTCCGCGCGGAACCAATCCTCAAAACAAAATACGGAACGGACGCTCAGAGCTCGGGGAAGAAGAGCGCCACCTCGCGCGCCGCCGACTCCGCCGAGTCGGAGCCGTGCACCATGTTGCGGCCCACCTCCAGCGCGAAGTCGCCACGGATCGAGCCCGGCGCCGCCTCGAGCGGGTCGGTCGCGCCGATCGCCTGACGCGCCGCCCGCACCGCGCCCGGTCCCTCCAGCACGAGCGCCACCAGCGGGCCCGAGGTGATGAACTCGACCAGCTCGCCGTAGAACGGCTTGCCCTCGTGCTCGGAGTAGTGGCGCTCGGCCACCTCGCGCGAGAGGGTCCTCTGCTGGAGCGCCACCACCCGCAGGCCCTTGCGCTCGAAGCGCGCGACGATCTCGCCGGTCAGCGCGCGCGCCACGGCGTCCGGCTTTACGAGGATCAGCGTGCGGTCCATTGGCGGTGGCGACTCTATGAGCCCGAGCCGGCCGGCGCGCCGCCGTCGAGATCCAGCGGGTCCTCCTCGCCCTGCGAGAACGCCACGCCGCTGCGCCGGCGGGCGCGCGCGCGCAGCCGCGCCTCGCGCCGCTCCGCCGCCTCCGACGGCGATTCTCCGAGGGCGCTCTCGAACGCCGGCTCCGCCGCGGGCTCCCGTGGGGGCGGGCCCGCGCCCCTGCGGCCGGGCTCCGCGGCGGGCTGTCGAGAGGCCGCGCCCACGCCCCGGCGGCCGCGCTCCACCGAGGGCTCCCCCGAAGCTGCGCCCACGCCCGTGCGCCCGGTCCCCGCGGAGGGCTCTCGTGGGGTGGTGCCCACGCCCCGGCGGCCGCGCTCGGCGGAGGGCTCTCGTGGGGCCGCGCCCACGCCCCGGCGCCCAGCGCCCCTGGGGCCGGCGCGCCGTGCCGCGATCGCGCCGGGCACCTCCGTCTCGCAGTAGGGGCACACCGTCCAGGCCGGCTCGAGCGGGCGCGAGCAGCTGCCACACCGCTCCTTGAGCTTGGTCAGGCAGTTCGGGCACACCAGGAAGTCGCGCTCTGTCGGCGCCTCGCAGTGCGGGCAGAGGTTGTGTTCGAGCTGCGCCAGCCTCACCTCCGCGGCCCGCAACTCGACATCGCGCTCGTGCACGTCCTCCAGGTACTCCGGCGGGCGGAGGATCGCGTACACCATCGTGCCCACGAACGGAAACAGCGAGGCCGCCACCGCACAGCCGACCAGCATCGGGTCGGCGATCCTGCGCTGCGCGTCGGTGTATGTCCACCAGATCAGCGCCAACCACGCCACCGCCACGAACACGATCAGCAGGTTGATGACCAGGTTCACGCCGCTGCTTTCGATGCCGAAGTAGGCCAGCGTCAGCTCCTCCCTCCGGCCCATGTCGCGCAAGCCGCCTCCCAGCGCATCACACTAGAGTGACACGCCACGCGGACGACGCAAGCGTCCCGCGAGCGCGCGCCCGCCGCAGCTGCTGTTCTCCAAGCGGGCATCGGAGCTTGAAAGTCTAGAGAAACAGGCGTCCGAATCCATACCCGGCGGCGAAGCACACGAGGATGATCACCGCCACCGACACCGCCACGATGGCGATCATCGCCATCACCGAGGGGTTCTCGTTGCTCACCGCGCGCTCACCGGGCCTCCACCGTGGCCGCCTCACCCGCGGGCCGCAACTCCGCGCGCACGTCCAGCACGCGCATCAGCTCGCCCACGAGGTAGATCGAGCCGGTCGCCAGCACCGCGCGGCGCCCCGGCTGCTCGAGCGCCCACGCGCGCGCCGCGTGCATTGCAGGTGCCGGGCGCACCTCACACTCCACCTCGACATCGCCCAGCTGATGCGCCAGCGACTCGAGCGTCGCCGGCGGCAGCGCGCGCGGGTTGGGCGGCGCCGTGAACCACGCCCGCGCGCACAGCGGCAGCAGCTGGCGCAGCATCTCCACCGCGCTCTTGTCCTCCAGCACGCCCACCACCAGCCCCAGCGCCCGTGCGCCCACGAGCGGCGGCAGCGACTCCACCAGCGCCGCCACCGCGTCGGGATTGTGCGCGCCGTCCAGCACCGTCAGCGGCTCGCCCGCCAGCACCTGCAGCCGCCCCGGCACGGTCGTCGCGGCCGCCGCTTCGCGCACCGCGCGCTCGCGCAGCTTCACTCCCACGCGCTCCAGGTGCGCCTGCGCGCCGGCCGCCGCCAGCGCGAAGTTGCGCTGCTGGAAGGCCCCCGGCGCGCGGAGCTCCTCCCCCGCGGGCACGCCCGGCGGGGCCAGCACGACGCGCGCCCCGCGCTCGCGCGCCACCTCGTGCGCCAGCTCGAGCACGTCCGGGTGGGGGTCGCTCCCGATCGCCAACGTCGCGCCGTCGCCCACCACCGCCAGCTTCTCCGCCGCGATGTCGCGCACGGTCGGTCCCAGCCAGCGCGTGTGCTCGAGCCCCACGTTGGTCAGCGCGCACACGCTCGCGCCGATCACCGCGGTCGCGTCGTAGCGCCCGCCCAGGCCGGCCTCCACGACCGCCACGTCCACCTCGCGTCCCGCGAGGATCCACAGCGCCGCCGCGGTCAGCAGCTCGAACTGGGTCACGTGGTCGTCCCCCGCCAGCGTGCGGTTCACCTGGTCGGCCGCCGTCGCCGCGCGCCCGATCGCCTCCGCCAGCTCCTGCGGAGAGATCTCCGCCCCGCCGATCCGCACCCGCTCGGCGTAGGAGATCAGGTGCGGCGAGAGGTACGCGCCGGTGCGCAGGCCGTGGCGCTCCAGGATCGCCGCGATCATGCGCGTGGTCGACGACTTGCCGTTGGTGCCCACCACGTGGATCGACCGCAGGCGCGCCTGCGGGGAGCCCAGCGCGGTCATCATGCGCCGCATGCGGTCCAGCCCGAACCGCATCCCGAACAGCTCCAGCGCGCGCAGCCGGCTCTCCGCCTGCTCCGGCGTCCACGGCGGCCCCTCGCGGCTCACCGCGCCTCCAGCTCCGGGCGCATCGCGGCTGCGGCTCCGCAGCTCACCGCGCCTCCCTCTCTGGGCTCACAGCGCCTCCAGCTCCGTGCGCAGGTGCTCCAGCTTGGCGCGCTCCGCCTCGACCACCTCGGCGGGCGCGCGCTCGGTGAAGCCCGCCTGTCCCAGCTTGGCCGCCGCGCGCGCGATCTCCTCGGCCAGCTTCTCGCGCCGCGCCCCGCGCCGGCGCTCCGCGGCGTGCAGGTCGAGGCCCTCCTGTGAGAGCACCTCCACCGTGCCGCCGGGGACTGCGATCACCGCCGCCGGCGCGCCGCCGTCCTCGGCGCCCGACAGGTCCAGGCGCGCCAGGCGCGCCACCGTGCCCGCCGTCTGCTCATAGCCCGCCGCCGCCAGGCGCGCCCGCACGATCAGGCCCGGGCGCGCCTCCACCGCGTCGCGCCAGCCGCGCACCCTCGCCACCGCGTCGATCGCCCGCGACAGCGCGATCTCCGCCTCGATGTCGATCAGCCCCTCCTGGCGGCGGGGGTAGCGGCCGCCCGCCAGCAGCACCCCGCCCCCGTCCAGATACCTCCACAACTCCTCGGTCACGAATGGGATCACCGGGTGCGCGATCGCAACCGTCTCGCGCATGACGTACAGCAGCGTGGCGCCGAGCGCGCCGCGCTCCTCGTCGCCGTCGCCGTCCCCGTCGCCGGCGCCGTCGCCGTCGCCGGCGCCGGTGCTTGCCCCACGGTCGCGGTCGGGCAGGCGGTGCTTGACCATCTCGAGGTACCAGTCGCACAGCTCGCCGTACACGAAGTCGTAG
>WQXW01000213.1 GCA_009781575.1 Solirubrobacterales bacterium | reverse complement strand
GCCGGCTGTCGGGACGATCGGACCGCTGCTGGGGAGCCCGTGGCCGATCCGATGAGGCGACGGGTCACCGAACCCCAGATCGTTGCGCTCGGCGGCGGTGGCTTCTCGATGGAGAAGGACAGCGCGCTGCTCGACGACTACGTGCTCGCGCTCACGGGAGCGCTGCGGCCGCGCGTCTGTTTCCTGCCGACCGCGTCGGGCGACGCGGACCACTACATCGTGCGCTTCTACCGCCGCTTCGCTCCAACGTGCGACGCCAGCCACGTGTCGCTCTTTCGCCGCGACCAGGGAGTCAGCGGCGTAGAGGACGATCTCGAGTCGCACCTGCTCTCACAGGATCTCATCTACGTGGGCGGCGGCAGCATGGTGAGCATGCTCGGCGCGTGGCGCGCGCACGGCATCGACAAGGTTCTGCGCAAGGCGTGGCGGGCCGGGATCGTCCTGTGCGGGCCCTCGGCCGGCTCGCTGTGCTGGTTTCAGGACGCGCTGAGCGCGTTCCACGGCGCGCCGCGGTGCGTGCGCGGCCTCGGGCTGCTTCCCTACTCCAACTGTGTGCACTACGACGCCGAGCCCGACCGGCGCGCCGAATACCGCTGCTTCGTCGCCGGCGGCATGCTGCCGGGCTTCGCGGCCGAGGACGGTGTGGCGCTGCACTTCCGTGACACGCGGCTGGAGCGTGTGGTGGCCTCGCGCGCGGGTGCGCGCGCGTACCGGATCGAATGCCAACGCGGCGACGTCGTGGAGGAGCGGCTGGACCCCGTGTATCTCGGCGACGAGCGCAACGCCCGCGGCACGCCGAGCACCTCGGGCACGCCGGTAACTGCATGATCGGCGAGCACGCCGCCACCTGTCACTGCCGCGTGGAGGAGCGGGTGATCTTCGCGATGGGCGGCGGCGGCTTCACGATGGAGCCGTCGAACCCGCTGCTCGACGACCACGTTCTCGGGCTCGCGCGCGCCGCGCGCCCGCGCGTGCTCTTCCTGCCCACCGCCTCGGGGGACACGCTGGACCAGATGAACGCGTTCCGCGCGCGGTTCGGGGATCGCGCGTGTGTACCGGAACAGCTGTCGCTGTTCCGCCTGCATGGTGCGCGGCGCTCGCTGTGCGAGGTGGTGCTGGCGCAGGACATCATCTACATCGGCGGCGGCTCGATGCGCAACATGCTCGCGATCTGGCGCGCGCACGAGCTCGATCTCCTGCTGGTCGAGGCGTGGCGTCGCGGCACCGTGCTCGCCGGGGTCAGCGCCGGGGCGATGTGCTGGTTTGAGGGCGGCGTCACACGATCGGGGGGGCCGCCGGAGTCGATCGCGGGCATGGGCGTGCTGAACGGATCGCTCACCGTGCATGGAGACGGCGAGCCCGAGCGCCTGCCGGCGTGGCTGGCCGGCGTGCGCGCCGGCACGCTGCCCGGCGGGTGGGCGCTCGACGACGGCGTGGGACTTTTGTTCAGAGGCACCCGCCTCGAGCGGGCGGTGAGCTCACGCCCGGGCGCCGGCGCGGAGCGCGTGGACGCGGTCGGCGGCGAGCTCGTGCGCCGCCATCTCGACGTCGAGCTGCTGGGGGCGCGTGGGGGCGTTTGGGATCCGCTCCGCCGCCGCGAAGACGACGCCGTGCAGGAGCTCCGGCGAGTCAAGCAGATGCGCCACGGCATCCACACCGAGCGCGACTAGCCGAGAATCGTGCCCGCGCAATCCAGGCGTCACCTCTGGTGGTGACCAGCGTCGCGCTCATCTCGTGCTGGTCTTTGAGCCCGAACCCGGGTGGCGCAGGCCCGTTTCTCGGGGATCTTCGCCTCGGCTGCGCTCGCGGGCCCGCGATCCCCCGACCGAGCGCGCCATCCCAAGCGCCGCGTAGGGTCGGTGCATGTGTGGGCAATCAATCAACGCGCCACCGGGCCGGCGGCTACCCTGTGAGAGTCGTGCGAACCCTCCTGCCAGAGCCGCTCCCCGCCGAGGTGCGGGCGCTGCTCGAGCGGCGCCGGCGGCTCGGGCAGGACCGCAAAGACGAGGTCTGGGAGGGAGTGCTCCACGTGGTTCCGGCGCCCTCGGTTGAGCACGCCGTTGTGGGAGCGCAGGTGAAGCGGTTGCTCGCCACACCCGCGACCGGTGGCGGAATGGTTGTTACTGACGACTTCAACCTCGGCCACTCCAGCGCGGACTTCCGCGTGCCCGACGGTGGCCTTCACCGCGACCGGCCGCGTGGCACCTGGGTTGCGAGCGCGGCCCTGATCCTCGAGATCCTCTCCCCCGAGGATGAGACCTGGGAAAAGCTGCCCTTCTATGCGGCCCACGGGGTCGATGAGGTGCTGATCGTGGACGTCGAGGAGAAGCGAGTGCACTGGCTGGCGCTGTTGGATGGCGCATACCACTCGATCGAGCGCAGCGGCCTGGTCGACCTCCGGCCCACCGAGCTCGAGGGTCAGATCGACTGGCCGTAGGCGTGGGCACGAAGTCTCGCTCGACCTGCCGCTCCAGCGCTTACCGCGCCCGTCGAGATGGCGATCGCCGAGGCGCCGGCGTTCCACCCGCTGGCCCGACCGGCTCGGGGGAGCCCCCCAGTGGGTGCTCCCAGCGAAGGCGCTCAAATCGGGCAAACCCGCGATCGGCGCTGAGCCACACGGCATTGTTCTCGAGCGCGTAGGCCGCGAGGTGAGCGTCGCCGATGTCGTTGCCCGTCGCCTCGCCGCGGCGCGCGAGTGCCGTGAAGAGCTCCCAGTGACGCCGGCCCGGCCGCAGCGGCACCGACGCGGGGGCGCCGAGCAGGGCGTCCACAAACTGCCAGGCGTCGGCGCTGGAGGTGGGTTCGTTGAAGATCCGGCGGTTGGTTGTGACGCGTAGGAAGCCACTCAGCACCGCGTCGGCCAGACCGAGGGGCTCGTCGTCGTTGCCCAGCGCCTCGAGCCGGTCGCGATAGGCGGGATGCTGGGGAAGGTCCTCTCGGTGGGCGTAAACCAGAACGTTGACGTCAACGCAGCGCATCGAGCCCTGTGTCGGCATCGAGCGCCTCGTAGATCGTCACATTGGACGCAAGGTCGATCCCGGGCCGAAGCCCGCCGCTGCCGGTCGGTCGGATCACGAACGTGGGCGCGCCTGGATGCTCCCGCCGGCTGAGCCCCAGCCGCAGAGCATCTTCCAGCAACACGGAGACCGTGCGGCCCGACCTCGCGGCCCGCTCCTTGAGCGTTCGGTACAGCTCATCGTCGATCCTGATCGTCGTTCTCATCGGTTGGGCATCTTAGCATCAGCTCTGGGCATCAAGATGTTGGCTGGCGTGGTACGCTTTGCGTGTGCCCGAGTCCGCCGACGAGGCCCCGTCTGAGAACGTCGACCAGGCGGCGAGCCCAACGACGCCCACCGCGGTGGTCGAACGCTTCCTGGAGCTGCTCGGTGCGGCGGACCTCGACGGTGCGCTGCAGCTGGTGGCGCCGGAGGTCGAGTACGAGAACGTCTCGCTCCCCACGGTGCACGGACGCGAGCACATGCGCCGGCTCTTCAGCGCCGGGTATGAGCGGGGCGGCGGGTTCGAGGCCCACCTGCACGCGATCTCCGCGGACGGCCCCACGGTGCTGACCGAGCGAACAGACGTCCTGAAGTCGGGCCGGCTGCGCGTGCAGCTCTGGGTGTGCGGGCGCTTCGATGTGCGCGACGGGCAGATCGTGCTGTGGCGCGATTACTTCGACTGGTTCAACGGCGCCAGCGCGCTGGTGCGTGGACTGCTCGGCACCGTCATCCCCACACTCCGCGCCGACCCGCCGGCCGCGGTCTGAGCGCTCGCCGGCCGCCGTCGCCGTCGCCGTCCCCAGACAGATTCCCGCAAATTGTGCCGGCGCCCGCTCCAGCGGTGTCGGTCGAGGAGCGGCCGTTTCGTTTTTTGTTTTGAGGATTGGTTCCGCGCGGAACGAATCCTCATTTTGAATCCCTCAGCGGCGCCTCAGACAGGCGTGTTCGTGGCTGTGCCAGATTCCCGCAAAATGCGTATTTCGTTGGGACGGTGCGAAATGCGTGTCGGTCGTCCTCGGTTGGCAGTGGCTTCACGGGCGCGGAGGCTCGATCGGGTCAGCACCAGAGATGCGCGATCGGCAAGCGAGCAAGCGAGAGCCCTTGGCCACACCGAATCCACGTTGACCACCGCTCCGAGCCGTGGGGTCCGGCGCATCATCGCGGTCCCACGCGCGGCAAAAATCGGCCATGGCGAGACTCGGAATCGAACCGAGGACACCACGATTT
>WQXW01000212.1 GCA_009781575.1 Solirubrobacterales bacterium | reverse complement strand
CGAGCGCCACCCGCGCGAGTGGTGGGGCGCGCTGCGCGAGGCGCTGTCGGGGCGCGATCGCCGTCTGCTGGGCGCCACGGAGCTCGAGCGCCTGCGGGTGCGCGCCGATCAGGTGCACGCGCGCCTGTCGAGCTATCTCCCGGTGCGACCGGTGCGCGGGGTGGAGGTGCAGTGGCTCGTGCGGCGCGCCTTCTGCCGCGGCGTCGGCGAGCCGGTCATCGACGGCCTCCACGAGCCCGGGGCGCTGGCGTTCGAGCGAAACGGTGAAGCGGTGTTGGCGCCACTGGAGGGCGATGTGCTGCGTTGGCTGGACGGCTGCGTCGAGGATCGCGGCCGCACGCTGCGCGTGGAGTCGGAGCTGGGGGTCAGCTGGCAGGCGCACCTGGTGCTGGGCGCGCTGCCGGAACGCGCGGAGTTTCCCGCCGAGCGCGTGGAGCTAATGTTCGCACCGGTCGAGAGCCTGTCGTTCCCGGTCGATATCTCGCTGAACGCGCGCTATCTGCCCAACGAGCTCGCTCTGAGGATCGCGCGCCGGCGTGTGCAGGACGCCGATCAGATCGCGCGCGCGGAGTCGGACGGCGAGCAGGGGGTCAGCGACGCGGGGGTGTGGCGCACGCAGGAAGCGCGCGATCTGCTGAGCTACCTGCAGTCGAGCCACCGGCCGCCCCTGCTGCGCTCCACGCTTGTGGTGGGCGTGGGCGCGCCGGACGAGCAGGCGCTGGAGGCGCGTGTGGAGGCGTGCCGGCGCGCGTACGGTGAGATCCGGCTGCATCGCCCGCTGGGCGATCAGTTGCAGCTCTTTTGGCAGCACTTGCCGGGCCAGCGCACGAGGGTGGCCGGTTACGACGACACACTGACACCCGAACAGGTGGCCGCGATGGTGCCGACCGCGGTGCACGACGCCGGCTCCCTCGCGGGCTTCCCACTGGGGCGCACGCTCACGGGGTCGGCGCGCGCGGTGCTGTTCGACCTGGGCGAAGGCTCGGAGCAGAACCGCAACACCGCGATCCTCAGCGTGGGCGCGCTCGGCTCGGGCAAGACCACGCTCGACCAGAAGCTCAAGCTCGAGGCGTTCCTGCAGGGCGCGCGTGTGATCGACTGCGACCCCAAGGGCGACCACCGCTTTCACCTGCTCGACGAGGTCGCGCCGCACGTGGAGTCGCTGGAGTTGCGCCCCGACCCCGCGTTGCGGGGTATGTTGGATCCACTGCGCGTGGCACCCGAGCAGCTGCGCCACGAGGCCGCGGTGTCGTTCCTGGTGGATCTCCTGCCGATGCGCGCGGAGCCGAGCTGGGAGACCGCGGTGCTGGGCGCGGTCGACCGCGTGACGCGCCACTCGCCCACGCCCACCTGTGGTGAGGTGGTCCGCGCGCTCGCCGACGGCGACGAGATCGACCGGCAGGTGGGCAAGACGCTCGAGATCTACGCGCGCTCGGGGCTCACGCAGCTGGGCTTCGCCGGCCCATCGCTCGCGCTCCCCCGGCTGGGCGCAAAGCAGGTCACCTATCTGCCGATCCGCGACCTCCCGGCGCCCGAACCGGGCACGCCGCGCGCCGAATACTCCCAGGCCGAGCGCGTGGGCGTGCAGATCGTGCGCCTGATCGCGATGTTCGCGATGCACCTGATGCGCGCCGAGCGTGGTCGCCTGAAGCTGTTCTCCTTCGACGAGGGGTGGCGTCTGCTGAACGACCCGGTGGGTCGCGCGCTGCTGATCTCACTCCAGCGCATGGGGCGCTCGGAGCTGGCCGTGCCGATCATCTCCACGCAACTGGTCAGCGACATCTCACTTGGCGATCAGGCCTCATTGGAGAACCTGATCGGCGCGACCTTCGTGTTCGGCATGCGCTCCGATCAGGAGGCCGCCCGCGCGCTGGCGCTGCTCGGCCTCGATCCCGACGACCGCGCGATGCGCGCCACGCTCATGGGGTTCGACAACGGGAGGTGCCTGTTCCGCGATCACCGCGGGCGGGTGGAGGCGATCCAGGTCGAGCTCGTGCCCTCATCGCTGCTGAGCGCATTCTCCACGACCCCGGCGTCGCGCTGAGATGCCCCGGCGCGCGATCGCGCTGGCGGGCGCGTGGGTGGCCGCGTGTGCGCTGTTCGCCGTTTCACCAGTGCAGGCGCGCGCCGGTGTGAGGGTTTCCGCCCGCGCGCCCGCGCCGCCCGCGCACCCACCCAACGTTTCGCCGCACGCGCGGGTGACGCCGCCGCATGCGCCTGGCACGCCGCCGCGCGCGCCCACCGGCCCGCCACGTGCGCCTGCGGGCCCCCCGCTCGTCGGGGGCCTGGCCACGGGGGCCGCGGGCACCCAACCACTCACGGACGCGGGCGAAGGTGAAATGAAGTCGCCTCCCACCGAAGACCCGCTGGTGGCCAACGGCCTGGGCAGTCCCACGTGCGCGCGGGGCGCCCAGGCCGGGTTGCCGCCGGCGATCCAGGCCGACTGCCGCACCTCCGGGTTCATCGCCGCGGCGGCGCCAACTCAGAATTACGGATTTGACATCAACATCGATTCCGGATTCCTGGGGATCAACTTCGAAAAGAGTGTGCTCGACGCGGTCGTGTCGCCGGCGTGGATGGCGCTGGTGTGGATCACACACGGCCTGATCGTCGCGCTGGAATGGTGTTTCACCCTCGATCTGCTCCGCAGCCCGGCGATGGCGGGGGTCGCCGCCGGGCTGCGCGAGATCCAGGCGGCGTTCACGCAGCCGTGGCTCGCGGTGGTGTTGGCGGTGGCCGCTGTGGCGGTCGCCTACCACGGGCTGATTCGCCGCAGGGTGGCCCAGACGGTGGGCGAGGCGGTGCTGATGCTGGCGATGATGGCCGGCGGGCTGTGGATGGTCGCGGACCCGCTCGCCAGCGTGGGCCTGCTGGGCAGTTGGGTCAACGAATCGAGCCTGGGCGCGCTGGACGTTGCCGATCGCGCCAGCACCTCCCAGAGCTCGGCGGCGTTCGCCGAAGCAATGCACCAGCTCTTCTCCACCGCCGTCGGCAGGCCGTGGTGTTACATGGAGTTCGGCGACGTCGGCTGGTGTGAGGATCGTGGCAGGCTGGACCCACGGCTGCGCGCGGCCGCGTTGCGGCTCACGGGCGCGGGGAGGCCGTCGGGCAAATGCATCGCGCTCACCGATGGTGCGTGCGGGCTGGGCCCCTCGGCGAGCACACACCTGCGCGAATTCGAGCTGGTGCGCAGCGCGCAGACCAACGGCGCGCTGTTCCTCGCGCTGCCTCCCAATGGGGTGAACCGCAATTCGGTGAGCACGGAAGGCGCGATGTTGAATGTGCTGTGCGAAGGCAAGGAAGCGACCAAGTGCCACGGGCCGACCGCCGCGCAAGCGGAATTCCGGACCGCACAGGGGTTGGTGCCTCGATTCGAGGGGCTGGTCCTGATCGCGGTCGGCGCCACCGGGTTGCTGTTGCTGCTGGGCTTCGTCACTCTGCGCCTGTTGGGCGCCGCGATCGTCGCGCTCCTCTACCTGCTGGTGGCGCCGATCGTGCTGCTCGCCCCCGCGCTCGGCGCCGGCGGCCGGGATGTGTTCCGCCGCTGGGCCACGCGCCTGCTGGGAGCGATCGTCGCAAAGCTCGTCTACTCCCTGCTGCTGGGCGTGGTGCTGATGTTGGGCCGCGCGCTCACCGAGCTCTCGCTCGGCTGGTGGGTGCAGTGGCTCTTGGTGTCCACATTGTGGTGGGGCGCGTGGCGCCATCGGGAGCGCTTGGTGTCGTTCGGCTTGCCCGCTCATGCCGCCCCACACCAGAGCGCACCGGCGCGACTCGCGGCCTCCGTGGTGCCACAGCCGGACCAGCTCTTCCACCGCCTCAGCGACATGTGGGACACAGTGTCGAGGCCGCGTCCCGAACTGCCCCCGCCAAAACCCAAAGAGCCCCCGCCAAAACCCAAAGAGCCGCCGCCAAAGCCCAAAGAGCCGACGCCAAAGCCCACCAAACAGCCGCCGGACGGTGGGCAGGACGGCCCGGACGATCGACCGGCGCCACCGGCACCGAGCCCACCGTCGACGTCGTCCCCATCCACGCCCCCGTCGGGTGAAGCAGCGCCAGGTGGGCCGGAGCCCATCCCACCGCAGCCCCCACCCCGCGAGCCCCCACCCCGCGAGCCCGCGCTCCCCGAGTCTGCGCCACGCGAGCCTGCGCCACGCGAGCCCGGGCCACGCGAGCCCGGGCCACGCGAGCCTGGGCCACACGAGCCTGTGCCACGCGAGCCCGGGCCACGCGAGCCTGCGCCACGCGAGTCTGGGCCTG
>WQXW01000211.1 GCA_009781575.1 Solirubrobacterales bacterium | reverse complement strand
GCGACTGCGCCGGCACCGAGCCCGCGACCCGCACGGCAGCGCGCTCCTGAGCGCCCGCGCCGCCGCCGGCCTGCGCGTCGTACTGCGCGAGCAACCGCCGCTCCTCGCCGTGCTTGGGGAACTTGACAAACACGAGCGCGGCCGCGATCAGCACCGCGATGATCCCGGCCGCGTAGGCCCATTCGTCACCCTTCAGGAACGCGCTCTTCGCCCCCGCGATTATCTGTTCGGCGTGCATCGGGTACTGCTTGGCGGCGTCGGCGGCGCTCGAGAAGGACTTGGTGAGCTCGTTTTCGATCGAGCTCGTCACGTGCTTGCCGGAGAGCGCGAGCGCGGCCGCGCTCGCGTAGCCGGCGGTCAGCAGGGCGCCGAAGATCGACTGCATGATCGCGCCGCCGAAGTCGCGCTGCAGGTCGGCGGTGCCCGACGCCATGCCGACGCGCTTGACGGGAACCGAGGCGGTCAACGCGTTCGAGGTCGGCGGTCCGGCGAGGCCGACGCCGATCCCGACCAGCCCGTAGCCCACGCCGACCTTCCAGTAGGGGATCCCGTCCTTCCAGAAGATCAGCATCCACAGGAACGCGGCGAGCACGAACACCTGCCCGATCAGCACCGAGACGCGCGTGCCGTGCGAGTCGATGATCTTCGCCGAGCGCGGCGCCACCAGCACCATCAACACCGCCGCGGGGAGGATCGAGAGCCCGGCGTCGACGGTCGAGTAGGCGAGCACGTTCTGCAGGAACTGCTGGCCGATGAACATCGCGCCCATCAGCGAGCCGAACACGATGATCCCGGCGACCGCGCCGACCCAGAACGGCGGGCGCGCGGCGATCTCGAGGTCGTAAAGCGGGTTGCGCGCGCGGCGCTGGCGCACGAAGAACAGCGCCAGCGCGACGAGCGCCACGACCGCGAGCACAACGGTGAGTGTCGTCTGGTTGGGAACTGGCGCGAAGTTGATCGCGAGGATCAGCGCACCGACGAGGATCAGCGAGAGGATCCCACCGAGGTTGTCGACCGGCTCGGAGCCCTCGTTCACATGCGCGGGCACCAGCAGCCAGGTCATCGCGATCGCGATCAACGCCAACGGCAGCGTGAGCACGAACACCCAGCCCCATTCGTGGTGCTCCAGCACGAGGCCGGCGAGCAACGGGCCGAGCGCCGCGACCGCGGCGCCGAGGCCCGACCACAGCGCGATCGACCGTGTGCGCTTGGGCCCCGACCAGAGCGCGGTGATCAGCGCGAGCGTCGTGGGGTAGGCCATGCCGGCGGCCAGCCCGCCGCCCACGCGCGCGATGAAGAGAACGATGTCGCTCGGCGCGAGCGCGGCCAGCAGTGACATCGGGATCGCGAGAATGGTGCCCGTCAGGCACATCAGCTTGCGCCCGTAGCGGTCGCCCAGCGCACCGAGCCACAGCACCGAGCAGGCGAGCCCGAGTGAGTAGCCCACCGCGATCAGGTCGAGCGTTGTTTGGCCCGAGTCGAAGTGCTTGCCGATCTGGGGCAGCGCGACGTTGGCAACGGAGAGGTTGAGGTTCGCGACGGCCGCCACGAGAATCAGGCTCGCGAGCACGAGGCCGGACCGTGCAGGCGCGCCCGCTTGCCCCTGTGCGCCGCCCGCGGCGAGCGCGCCCGCTTGCCCCTGTGCGCCGCCCGCGGCGAGGGGGCCGTCCCCGGTCGTGCTCTGCGATGGCTGATCGGCGCTCGTCATGACACAGGCGATCGCGCGCTAACTCGGCGAGGCGCTCGCGCCGGCGGCGGGCTCCCGCTCGTGCGCGGGCGGGGAGCCGCTCAGCCGGCCGCGGAAGACGTGGAAGGACCAACCCTGGTAGAGGAGCACGATCGGGAGGAAGATGGCGGCGACGATCGTCATCACCTTCAACGCGTATCCGCCCGAGGCGGCGTTGTGCACTGTGAGGTCGTACGCGGCGCGGGTTCTGGAGACCATCACATTCGGATAGAGGTCGATGAAGATCGAGCCCACGCTCGCGGCGATCGCGATCGCGGACGCGGTGAAGGCCCAGCCGTCGTGGTCGGTGGCGGTGAGCCGCGCGGCGAAGATCACCGCGATCAGCGCGAGGATCTGCACGGGCTCGGGCACGTCGCGGCCGCCGGCGACGATGCGCGTCCAGACGACAAAGCCGATCACCGCCGCGATCGCCGCCCACCCCAGCGGGCGCGCCAGGGTGCGGGCGCGCTCGCGCACCGCGCCGGTCGTGCGCAGCTTCAGGAACGTCGCGCCGTGGAGCAGGCACAGCAGAAGCAGCGTGAGCCCGGTCCACAGCCCATATCCGGTGAGCAGGTCGAAGAAGTCGCCCGTGAAATCGTGACTGGAGTCGATCGGGAGTCCGTTGAGGAGATCGCCGAGGCCGACGCCGAGCAGAAACGGGGCGAGCACGCTGCCGAGCGTGAGCGCCCACCTCCACGCGCGCCGCCAGCGCGCGCCCTCGCGCTTGGTCGCGTACTCCAACGCCACTCCGCGCGCCATCAGCCCCAGGAGCACGAGCAGCAGCGCGAGGTACAGCGCGGAGAACATCGTCGCGTACCAGCCGGGAAAGGCCGCGAAGGTGCCCGCGCCCGCGACCACCAGCCAGACCTCGTTGCCGTCCCACCAGGGGCCGATCGTGCTCACCGCCAGGCGCCGCTCGGGCTCTGAGCGGCCGACGAGCATGTGCAGCGCGCCCACGCCGAAGTCGAACCCCTCGAGCACGAAGAAGCCGACCCACAGGATCGCGAGGAGCACAAACCAGAGCGTGTCGAGGTGGAGCAACCAAAACCTCCTAGTAACTCATCGCGGGGGCGGCACCGCCGGCGGCCTCGCCGGCCCCGCCGGGCTCGCCGCCGTCCTGCTGCAGACCCCGGCGCGAGTAGTGGAGCATCAGCACGAGGTCCGCAGCGCCGAGCGCGAGGTAGATCAGCACGAACGCGATCAGGCTGATCCAGATATCGGTGGAGCTCACCGAGGGCGAGTTGGCGTGGATCGTCTTCATCAGCCCCTGCACGATCCACGGCTGGCGGCCGTTCTCGGTCAAAAGCCAGCCGGCGGTGTTCATCAGAAACGGCGTGATCACCGCCCACACCGATATGCCCAAAAACCATCGCGAGTGCTCCAGGCGGCCCCTGTGCACGAGCCAGGCTCCCCACAGGGCGAGCAGCAGGACCAGCGAGGCGAGGTAGGCCATCACGCGCATCGACCAGTACTGGATGAAGACGTCCGGCACATAGTTCCCCGCCCCGTAGCGCCTTTCGTATTCGGCCTGCAGCGAGTTGAGGCCCTGCACCGGACCGTTCCAAGTTCCCGTCGCGAGCACCGACAGCAGGTGCGGTATTTCGATGATCTGCGAGGGGGTCTTGTCGTTCGAGCCGCCGCCGATCTGGAATGCGGAGAAGGAGCACGGCTTGCAGTTTTCCCACTGCGCCTCGGCGGCGGCGATCTTCATCGGCTGGTACTTGGTCTCGATTTCGCCGAGCTTGTTGCCGACGAACAGCTGCAGGACGATCACGGGCACGAGCACGATCACCGAAAGACGCGCGCTGTTGCGGAACAGCTCGACCTCGCGGCCCTTGCGCAGGTACCATGCGGAGACCGCGAGCATCACCAGCGCGCCGGTGACCAGCGAGGCGAGCAGCACGTGCACGTATCCCCACAGGAACGTGGGGTTGGTGAAGAGCGCGGAGATGCTGTTCAGTTCGGGCAGCCCGGTTTTGTGGTTCACGACGTAGCCGACCGGGTGTTGCATCCACGAGTTGGCGGCGAGGATGAAGAGCGCCGAGAGCGCGGAGCCGAGCGAGACCATCCAGATGCAGGCGAGGTGAACGCGCTTGGGCAGCCGCTCCCAGCCGAAGACCCACAGCCCGAGAAAGGTGGACTCCAGGAAGAATGCTGCGAGTCCCTCCATCGCCAGCGGCGCGCCGAAAACGTCGCCGACGAAGCGCGAGTAGGCGGACCAGTTCATGCCGAACTCGAACTCCTGCACGAGGCCGGTCACGACACCGACAGCGACGTTGATGATCAACAGCGTGCCGAAGAAACGCGCCAGCCGCCTGTACTCGGGCTTCTCGTTGCGGTACCACGCCGTCTGCAGCAGCGCGACGAGGAACGCGAGCCCGATCGTCACGGGCACGAAGATGAAGTGATAGATGCTCGTGGTGGCGAACTGCCAGCGCGCGAGGTCATTTGTCATGGGGCCTCACTCGGTGGGGCCTCACTCGGCGTGGACTGGTGGCGGCTCGGTGGGCTTGGAGCTCGAATGCGGAGTGAACACCGGAAGG
>WQXW01000210.1 GCA_009781575.1 Solirubrobacterales bacterium | reverse complement strand
GACATACGTCGTCGGTCCCAGGTTGAGCCCCCCGCCCGCGATGAACGTGATCGCGCACAGCGCGCCCGCGCCCGCGATGACCAGGCTCCAGGTCGGCAGCCTCAGCTCGCGTGTCCGCCGCGTGCGCCCCGGGGCGGGCTCCACCGGGCGCCCGCCGAGCTCCACCGCGGGGGGCTCAGTCGCGGTCGCGTGCATCGATCACCCGTCTGCGGATCGCGCCGCCCGCGACCGAGACGGCACCCGCCAGGAGCAGCGCCAGCGTCGCCAGCAGCGCGCTGGGCAGCGAGTTGACGACCGATGCGACGTCCGCGTGCACCACGCCCGGGCGGATCATGCTTTTGCCGATCTGCACCGGCGCACCGCCGGTGCGGTGCGCTTCCGCGATCGCGTGCTGTTCCGCCGGGGTGGTGGCGATGGGAGTGTTGGGCGCCCCCGCGCCCGCCGCGGCCGCCGGCCCCGCGCCCGCGCCCGCCCCGGCGCCGGCGCCGGTGCCCGCGGCCGCGAGCTCCGCTTTGCGGATCAGTTCGCCACAGTCCGAGTACTCGCTGACTTCCGTCGGCATCTCCTGCAGCGCGCGGCGGTAGTCCTGCTGGCTGAATCCGCTCAGCGATTCGTTGTGGGTGCACCGTTCGATGATCTTCGCGCCCACGTCCGCCTGCGCGGTCGCCGGGAGGGCGCCGCATGTGAGCGCCGCCAGGGCAGCCAGCGCGGCGGGCGCGCTGCGCAGGGCCCGCCGGACCGAGGGATGTGCTGTGCGCGGGAAGCTCATGTGCAGGGGGACGCTAGCAGCGCCCCCGGCTCAGGTTCACACTCGCCAGTGCACACGAGAACCCCTCCGCCCAGGCGTCGTGGCTGTACGCGCGCACATCCCGGGCCCCCCTCGCACCCAGCTCCGCGCGAAGCTGCGGAGCATCGGCGAGGCGGCGCATCGCCGCGGCCAGCGCGCCGGCGTCGCCCGCGGGGACGACGATCCCGTTGGCGCCGTCGCGCACCAGGCCGCCCGCGGCGGCGCCCACCGCGTCGGTCGCGATAACCGGCAATCCTCGGTTCATGGCCTCGTTGACCACCAACCCCCACGGCTCGCGGAAGGTTCGCGTGGGGATCGACGGCAGCACCAGCACGTCGGCCGCCGCGTAGAGGTCGCGCAGCTGCCGCGGCGCCATCGGCGAGAGCGCCACCACGCCCGCCGCGTCCGCGCCCGCGAGGCCGAGCACGCCCCCGGCACCGCCCGCCGTCCCGGCCCCGCCCGCCGTCCCGGCACGGCCCCCGGCACCGGCACCGGCACCGGCACCGGCACCGGCGAGGATCAGCGCGGCGCCCGAGCGTGCCAGGCCGGACTGCGCCCACGCGCGCCCGAGCACCTCGATGCCCTTCTCGCGCGCGGCGCGCCCGACGAAGAGCAGCTTCACGGTGGCCTCGGCGGGCCACGCGCGCTGGGGGGGCGGCTGCGCCTCGGGCGCGCTCCAGAAGTCGTTGTCCAGCGATTGGGGCGCCACGTGCACATTGCGCGCGCCCCGTGCGCGCGCGTAGTCGCTGACGTGCGGCCCGTAGGTGACCACCGCGTCGGCCGAGCGATACAGCCGCGCGAGCGCCACGTAGCTGAGCGCGTGGGGGGCGCTGCGCGGGTGCGCCCACAGGGAGGTCCAGAGGATCAACGGCACGCCCGCACGCCGCGCACCCGCCCACGCGGCCGGCAGCGCGAGGCGCCCCGCGGTGGAGCAGACGACCGCGCGGTGCGCGCCGGAGGCGGCGAGTCGTGCGAGCTCTCGCTGGCGCACGCGCCGGTGCGGGAAGGGCAGCGGCTCCTGCTCGGCTTCTGGGGGCGCGGCGCCGTGGCGCAGGCGACCGCCGAAGAGCGCGAACTCCACGCGCTCGCGCTGGTGCAGCGCGGCGAACGCGCCGCGGCGGTCCAACGGGGCGTGGCCGGTCACGAACAGGACCGGCTTCAGCGCAGCGCCTCCCGGTAGGCCGCGAGCGTCTGCGCGCCACACCGCTCCCAGCTGAAGCTCTCCGCCACGGTCTGCCTCGCGCGGCGCCCCGCCTCGCGCAGGGTCTGGGGGTCGCGCAGCAGCTCGTCGATCAGCTGACTGAGGCGCTCGATGTCGCCGGGCGGCACCAGCAGGAAGCCGCCGCCGGCGGCGGCGATCTCATCCGGCCCCGGCTCGCCGCGGCAGCCGATCGCCGGCATGCCGGCGGCCATCGCCTCGATGTAGGCCACGCCGAACGCCTCCTCGGTGGAGGGCATCACAAAGAGCGTGCACGCGCGCGCCTGCTCCAGCGCCGCCTCCGGTTCGAGCTGCCCGCGGAGCTCCACCCGCTCGCTCACCCCGAGCCGCCGCGCGAGCCGCACGAGCGAGTCGCGCTCGGGGCCCTCGCCGATGATCACGTAGCGCAGCGTGGGGTGGCGCTCGCTCAGCACCGCCAGCGCGCGCACCACGTCGGCGTGGCGCTTGCGCGCGACCAGATGGCCCACGGTCACGAGCGAGGGGTGCTCGCGGTTGGGCGACGCGCCCCGCAGGTGGGCCGCGCGCGCGGGGTGGTCCGCGCGCCCGGGACGGTACGCGCGCCCGGCGAGCGCCGCGTGCGCGGGTTGCGCGGCGCCGAGGTGCACCACGCGCGTCTGCAGCGCGCCGTGCGCGCGCGCCAGCTGCGCGATGCCCTCGCTGTTGGCCAGCGTCAGCCGCGCGGCCCCGAGCGCACGCGCCACCGCCGCGTGGCCGCGCGCCAGGCGGTGGGCGGTGTGGAACACGTCGCCTCCGTGCACCGACACCACCAGCGGCAGCGCCATCCGCGCGCGGCGCACCGCGTCGCCGGCCGGGATCGCGTTGTGCGCGTGGATCAGGTCGAGTCGCACCCGCCGGGCCAGCGCGCGCAGCGCGAGCGCCAGCGCGGGCGCCGCCCAGGCGCCCCACGCGTCGTAGGAGCGATCGCGGGGCGGCGAGATGTAGGGCACGTAGCGCACCTCCAGGCCGTCGCGCAGCTGGCGGCGGGGCTCGCGCGCCAGCCTCATCAGCGCGCGTGCCGCCTGCTCGGGCCCGGCGTGCAGCGCGGCGCGCGGCGGCACGATCCTGTGCAGCACCAGCACGTAGGGCTGGGCGCCGGCGTCGCGCACGGCGATCGCCTGGCGGTGCGCCCAAACGCCCAGCACCGGGTCGCCGCGGCTGGGGTAGAACTCCGCGACCACCGCCACGTTCATCGGCACATCACCGCGCTGTGCGCCGCCGCGCTCACCCGCACACCGCCACTCTCGGGGTGCCCGCCGCGCTCACCAGCGGCGGTGCCTCGAGAGGGTGCGTTCCGCCTCGGCGGCCGTCAGGTGGGGCCGCTCGGCGAGGAACTCGCGCGCCTCCGCGATCGCCTGCTCGCGGGAGTAGGCGCTGGCGGCGGGCGCGGCGCGGTGGCGGATGGGGACCGCGTCGACCACCCCGCAGCGCCAGCCGCGCGCGCGCGCGAGCGCGGCCCAGTGCAGATCAAGGCCCCAGCCCATGCGCAGGTCGGGGAAGGGCAAGAGCGCGGGGAGCGTGCGGTGGGCGAAGGCCGTGATGGGTCCGATCTCCACGAACGCGGTCTCGTGCACGACGGTGTGCGGCGCGCGCCGCGTGACGCGCCACGCCGCGTGGGAGCTCGCGCAGTGCGCCGGCTGGGCCAGATCGAGCGAGAAGCGCTCGGCGAGAAAGAGGAACCGATCGAGGAAATGGTGTGGCACCACCACGTCGTCGTCGACCACCAGCAGCCAGTCGGCATCCTCCGGCGCGCGCCCCTTCAGCATGAGGTTGAGGTTCTGGAACTTCCCCCGCTCGCCGGGCGGCGCCAGCTCGATCTTCACCAGGTGGCGCGAGCTCGACAGCTCCGCACGCAGCGCCTGCGCCAGCGGGCGCCGCTCCTCGCGCACCACGCCGAGCACGAGCACGCGCCTGGTGGGAGGCGCGAGGCGCGCGGCGCGGTCGAGCGCGATCCGCCGCCCGCCGGCGCGCTCGCGCCCCTCGTGCGCGAGGTCCCCCGCGGCGCGGCGCACGCCGTCGATGCCGCCCACGGTGCCGCTGTGGCCGGAGAGGAAATCCTCGCCCGCGCCCGGCTCCTGCAGGGGCTCCTGCAGGGGCTCGGGCGGGGGGTCGGGCGGCGCGGCGACGACCGGCGCCGGGCCTCCGCCGGCACGGCCCGCTTGAAGTCGTTGCCGGGCACCCTCGTACAGCCGCCCGGCGCTGTGCGCGACCATCGTCAGCCCCGCCGGGCAGCGGCGGCGCACCACGTGGCCGGCGCAGGCGGCCAGCGTGCGCAGCT
>WQXW01000209.1 GCA_009781575.1 Solirubrobacterales bacterium | reverse complement strand
GTTGCTGCGCATGGTGACCGGGCAGGAAAGCCCGGACGCGGGCGACTTGAAGATCGGCGATACGGTGCAGATGGGCTATGTGGACCAAAGCCGCGACGCACTTAAAGGCGACGCTACGGTCTGGCAGGAGATTTCCGGCGGGGACGACGAAATCGTGCTGGGCAAGCGCAAGATGAACTCGCGCGCGTATGTGGCCGCGTTCAACTTCAAGGGCGGCGACCAGCAGAAGAAGGTCGGGCAGCTGTCGGGCGGGGAGCGCAACCGCGTGCACCTGGCCAAGCTGTTGCGCCGCGGCGGCAACGTGCTGCTGCTGGACGAGCCGACCAACGATCTCGACGTGGATACGCTGCGCGCGCTGGAGGAGGCGCTGCTGGCGTTCCCCGGGTGCGCGATGGTGATCTCCCACGACCGGTGGTTCCTCGATCGCGTGGCCACCCACGTGCTGGCCTTCGAGGGCGACTCGCAGGTGGTGTGGTTCGAGGGCAACTTCGAGTCCTACGAGGAGCACCGGCGCGCGCGCCTGGGCGACGCGGCGGACCGCCCCCACCGCATCACATACAAGCGCCTGGCCCGCAGGTGAGCGCCGTGCAGAGCGCCTTCGACCGCGACACCGCCGTGCGCCGCCTCGCCCCCGCACCCGCCGCACCCGCCGCGGCTGTGCCCGCGCCCGCACCCGGTCTCGCGCCGGCCCCCGCCGCCGCGCCCGCCGCGCCGGCGCCCGCGCGGCCGGAGGGAGCGGGCGAAGACGGCGTGGCGACGCTGACGGCGGCCGAGGGCGCGCTGTTCGAGGCGGAGGTGTCGCCGGAGTGGAGCACGGGGCGCGGCCCGCACGGCGGGTATCTGGCGGCGATGATCCTGCGCGCGCTGGTGGAGACGGTGGGGGATCCCACGCGCGCGCCGCGCTCGCTGACGATCCACTACGCGCGCGCGCCGCGGCCGGGCCCGGTGAGCATCGCGACCACGGTGGAGCGCGCGGGGCGCTCGCTGAGCACGGTGTCGGCGCGCATGGAGCAGGAGGGCAGGTTGATGGCGCTGGCGCTGAGCGCGTTCTCGGTGCCGTGGGAGGCGCCGGAGCTGGCGGAAGCGCCGGCGCTGCCGAGGGTGGCGGGGCCGGACGACGCGCGCGAGACCTCCGCGCAGCTGCTGCGGGTCGCCCCGCGGTTCACCCGCCACCTGGTGTTGCAGCCGCGGATCGGCGCGGCGCCGTTCCAGGGCTCGGAGGCGCCGATGGAGGTGGGCGCGTGGCTGGGCACCGCGGAGCCACGTGCGATCGACGCGCTGTCGCTGGCGTTCTTCTCGGACGCGCTCTTCTCACCCCCGTACATCCGCCTGACGACGCCGGCGTTCACGCCGACGATCGATCTGACGATCCACTTTCGCGCACACCTCCCGCGAGCGGAGGTGGGAGATCCGCGGGAGCTGTGCTTCGCGCGGTTTCGCTCGACGCTCGTGCACGAAGGCTTCTTCGAGGAGGACGGCACGATCTGGGCGCCGGACGGCACCCTGCTGGCCCAGTCGCGCCAGTTGGCGATCGTGATGCCGATCAAGCCGCGCCCGGGCGAGGAGGCGCGCGGCCATTAGAAGGGTCCAGCCACCACTTGTGCAGTGCGCTCACGGCGCCACGCGGGCTGAGGAGGTGACGCCGGGGCGAGTGGCGGACCTGCTCCTGCAGGACGACGCACAGGCGACTGGACCGCAACGCTGAGGGGTGGAGTTGTGCGACGTGAACGTGTGGCTTGCGCTGACGCTCTCCGCGCATGTTCACCATCGGGCGGCCAAGAGATGGCTCGAGGGGATCGCTGAGCCTGAATCGGTGTGCTTCTGCAGGGCGACCCAGCAGGCCCTGTTGCGTCTCCTCAGCAACCCCGCGGTCCTGGGGCCGTACGGCAACCACGCGCTCACCAACGCGGAGGCCTGGGCCGTGTTGGACGCATTCCTCGAGGACGATCGCATCGTGGCGCGCTCGCAGGAGCCGCCAGGCGTGGAGCCCCAATGGCGGCGCTACGCGGTGCGGGACAGCGCCTCGCCGAAGCTCTGGATGAACGCCTACCTGGCCGCCTTCGCGCGTGCGGGCGGCGATCGCATCGTCACCACGGACACCGCCTTCCGGCAGTTTGCCGAGCTGGACGTGTTGGTCCTCCCGTGACGTGCTCTCGGCACGCGGCGCGCTAGAGTTGCGCGGCGATGGCCGACTTCACCGCCAAGCGCATCGAGGAGATGGAGGCCGGCCACGGCGGGGGGTTCGTGAAGGCGCGCGCCGAGCTGGGGGTGCGAGCGTTCGGCATGCAGGTGATCCAGCTGCCGCCCGACTACGCCGGGTATCCGGAGCACGACCACGGCGAGTCGGGTCAGGAGGAGGTCTACCTGGCGATCGGCGGCTCGGGGTGGCTCGAGATCGAGGGCGAGCGCGTGGAGCTCGAGCGCGACGTGCTGGTGCGCGTGGGGCCAAACGCCAGGCGCAAGGTGTACGCGGGCCCGCAGGGAATGCGCATGCTGGCCATCGGCGGCGTGCCGGGCGGCACGTACGAGCCGCCGCCGGCCACCGAACTGACCGGCGCGTAGGCCGCGGCGGGAGCCTGGGCCCGCCGGCGGGCTGGCAGGTTCACAGACTCGCCGGGCCCGGGGTTCGCCGTGGCGGTGTCCGCGGGCTCGCCCGTGTGCCGGCCTCGCCGAGGAGCCGCCGTTGGTGAATTCAAAGAGAGGATTCATTCCGCGCGGAACCAATCCAAAAAACAAAACACACAACGCCCGGAGCTCGACCGGCACCGCCGGAGCGGGCGCGGCCCGCATTTTGCGCCAATCTGGCGAGGCCTCGAACACGCCTGTCTGAGGCACCGTTGGGGGATTCAAAAAGAGGATTCGTTCCGCGCGGAACCAATCCACAAAACAAAACACACAACGCCCGGAGCCGGGCCGCGGTCAGCGCGCAAAAGACACGTCGGGATCGAGGCGCATCGCGGCCGCGGCGATCAGCCGCGCGCAGGCGTGCACGTCGTCGAGCGCGACCAGCTCGACGGGCGAGTGCATGTAGCGCAGCGGGATCGAGACCAGCGCGGTGGGCACGCCGCCGCGGCTGAGGTGCACGGCGTCGGCGTCGGTGCCGGTGTTGCGCCCGGAGGCCTCCAGCGTGAAGGGGATCGCCTCCTGCTGGGCGGTGTGGTGGAGCAGCTCGAACAGGCGCGGATTGAGCGTGGAGCCGCGCGCCAGCACGGGGCCGGAGTGAAGCGGGTGCTTGCCGGCCTCCTTGACCTCGATCCCGGGCGCGTCGGTGGCGTGCGTGACGTCGACCACGATCGCCGCGTGGGGCTGCAGCGAGAAGGCGGAGGTGCGCGAGCCGCCGAAGGTGATCTCCTCCTGCGCGGCCGCCACCGCGACCACCTCCCAGCCGTGGGCGCCGCCCCGCTCGGCGACCAGGCGCGCGGACTCGAGCGCCACGAAGGAGCCGAGGCGGTTGTCGAGCGCGCGCGAGGCGATCCGGCCGTTGGGCAGCTCCAGCGGCTCGGCGGCGATCACCGCGACATCGCCGATCCGCACCCGTGAGGCGGCGTGCTCGCCGTCGCGCGCGCCGATGTCGATGTGCAGATCGCGCACCTCGGCGACCTTCTTGCGCTCCTCGTCGCGCAGCAGGTGGATCGGCTTCTTGCCGATCACGCCCGGGACGTGGCCCTCGCGCGTGGCGATCGTGACGCGCTGGCCCACCAGGATCTGCGCGTCCCACCCGCCGACCTCACGGAACCACAGGTAGCCGTCGTCGTCGATGTGCGTGACGATCGGCCCGATCTCGTCGATGTGGCCCATCACCACCAGGCGCCGCGGCGCCGCTCCCTCCCCCCCACCACCGCGCGGCTCGCCCCCCTCGTCGCGCGCCGCCACGCGCGCGGAGGGCGTGCCGACGACGTCGATCGCGACCTGCGCGCCGATCGCGTCGGCGGCGCGGCACCACACGGCGGCGGGGTCGCGCTCATACCCGCTCGGGCCGTGCGCGGCCAGCAGTGCGCGCAGCACCTGGGTGAACCCGCCGGGCGCGTTCACGAGGCGAGCAGCTGGCGCAGGACGAACTGCAGGATCCCGCCGTGGCGGAAGTATTCGAGCTCGCGCGGGGTGTCGATGCGAACGCGCGCGGTGAACTCGATCTCGGCGGGCTTCTCCCGGGAGGCGCCCTCCGGCCCCCGCTGGGCGCGCACCACCACCTCCCTGGTGCCGGCGCCGGCATCGTCGGACAGCGCCCGCGGTATGCCCTCGATCGCGAGGACCTCCGCGCCGCTCAGCCCCAGCGAGGCGGCGCTCTCGCCGTCGGGGAACTG
>WQXW01000208.1 GCA_009781575.1 Solirubrobacterales bacterium | reverse complement strand
GCCAGGAAGTCCTCGTTCCAGTGGTGGCGGGTGCCGGCGAGGCCCATGATCATGAGCAGCGGCGGGCCCGCGCCGCTTCGCTCGCAGTCCAGCGCGATGCCCTGGGCGATCTGCACCTGCACGGCGCCAGCCTATTGCACGGGGAGCTCGAGCTGATCGCCGGCGGCGCCGGGGTGGCCGCCCGCGCCGCGCGCGCCGGAGTGCGGGGGGCGCGGCTCCTGGCGGCGCTCCTGCTCGGAGGGCGCGTGCAAGCCGGCCACGCGCACGCCCAGCAGGCGCACGGGGCGCGCCGGCGCGTAGCGGCGCAGCAGCTCGAGCGCCACGGCGCCCACCACCTCGGGGTCCCGCGTGGCCCGCTCGAGCGTGCGCGCGCGGGTGACCGTGCGGAAGTCGTCGAGGCGCACCTTGATCCCCACGGTGCGCCCGCGGCGATCGTGGGCGGCGAGGCTCGCGCACAGCTCCCCGGCCATCGTGGCGAGCGCGGCGCGCAGCCGCTCGGGCTCGGAGACGTCCTCGTCGAAGGTGCGCTCGCGCGACTCCGAGGCCATGCGCCGTGCCTGGGTGACCGCGCCGTCGTGTTCGAAGCGCCCCCGCCGGCGCAGCTCGCGCCCGAGGTTGGGGCCGAAGCGCGCCACGAGCGTCTCCTCCGGCGTGCGCGCCAGCGCGGCCAGCGTGTCCACGCCCATCCGCGCCAGGCGGGCGGCGGTCTTGGGCCCGATCCCCGGGACCAGCCCAGGCGGGGCCGCGGCGAACCGCGCGCAGGCCTGCGCGCGCGTGAGCACCACGAAGCCGCCCGGCTTCTCCGCGTCGGAGGCCACCTTGGCGATCAGCTTGTTGGGGCCGATGCCCACCGAGCACCCCAGCCCGGTGGCGCGCCGGATCTCACTCACCAGCCGGCGCATCGCGGCGCGGGGCGAGAGCAGCCCGCTCAGGTCCAGGTAGGCCTCGTCCAGGCCCACCACCTCCACGCGCTCGACCTGCGCGCGCACGATCTCCATGACCCGCCCGGACACCTCGCGGTACACCGCGAAGTCGGGCGCCAGAAAGACCGCATCCGGGCAGAGGCGCCGCGCGCGGCTGGCCGGGATCGCCGAGCCCACGCCGAAGCGCCGCGCCTCGTAGCTGGCGGTGGTGACCACCGCGCGCGGGCCGCTGCCGGCCACCACCACCGGGCGCCCCCGCAGCTCCGGGTGGCGCAACAGCTCGATCGACACGTAGAACGCGTCGCAGTCGATGTGGGCGACCGCGAGGTCCTGCTCGCCGTGCGGCGCTGCTCCGAGCACCAGCCGAATCTAGCGCGACACGTGGCTGTGCCCTCCGCGCGTCGAGCGGGATACCCGCTCGCCCACGGCGGGCGCGTGGGGCGGCTGCGCGCGGTGCCGCGCGCGCCGGCGCTCGAGCGCGAAGGAGAGCGCCATCACGATCAGCACCCCCAGCGCCAAGAGGCCCTCCGGCGCCAGCCCGAGGCCGAGCAGGATCAGCACCAGCGCCACCAGCGCCCCCCCGCCCACATCGAGCACGAGCAGCCGCCGGCGGCGGGCCGCCAGCGCCGCCTGGCGGCGCTCGACGCGCCGCGCGCGCGTGGCGCCGTCCCCGTCCATGCGGTGGCCCTCCATCAGAAAGACATCCTCCTGAAGAGCGCGCGGGGCATCAGCCGCATCGCAATCGCCGCCGCCCGCAGGGTGGGCGGCGCCCACACGGTCTGCCGCTCGCCCTCGAGTGCGCGAACGGTCACGCGCGCCACCTCCTGCGGCGAGCAGGCCAGCGGCGGGCGGGCCAGGCCGCGGGTCATCGTCGTCTCCACGAAGCCCGGGCGCACCACCACCACCCGCACGACGCCGTGCAGCGCGTCCGCCAGCCCCTGCGCCAGCGCGTCCAGCCCGGCCTTCGAGGCGCCGTAGACCACGTTGGCGCGCCGCGCGCGCTCGGCGGCGATCGAGGAGAGCACCACGATCGTGCCGCGACCCTCGCGCCGCAGCGCCGCGGCGCTCTCCAGGAGCAGCGAGCCGGCGCCCACGAGGTTGACGTCGAGCACTTCCACCGCGTTCGAGATGTCGTCGGGGAGTCCTCCCCGCTCGCCCAGCACCCCCAGCGCCAGGAGCACCACATCGACCTCGCCCAACTGGTCGAAGGCACGCTGGATCGCCGCGCGGTGCCCGGCGCGATCGAGCGCGTCCACACCGCCCATCACCTCCACGCGCGCGCCCCGCTCGCGCAGCGGCCGCGCCGCCGCCTCGAGCGCGTCCTCGCGGCGGCCGGCGAGCAGCGCCTGCACCGGCCGGCGCGCCTGGAGCTCCGCCACGATCGCGCCCGCGATCTCCGAACCGCCGCCGAGCACCAGCACGCGCTCGCGCTGCGGCTCGGAATCGTCGGGGTGCGGCTCGGCGACCTCACTCATCGCCGGTGCGCCCCGCAGAGGCGCAGGCGCGCGCCCATGTCCGAGCGCAGCACCCCGTGCGGATCGATCTGCGCGCGGAGCTCGAGGAAGCGGGGCAGCCGCGGGTACATCGCGGCCAGCGACTCCGCGCGCAGGCGCGAGTCCTTGGCCAGGTAAACCCGCCCGCCCGCCTCGGCCACCAGCGCGTCGGTGGCGTCGAGCGCGTCGTGCAGCCCCGGGGCGCCGGCGGGCAGGTCGACCGCCAGCGTCCAGCCCTCCAGGGGGAAGGACAACAGGCCGCCCGACGGCGGTCCCAGGCGCTTGAGCACCGCCAGGTACATCGGCAGGCCCGCGGCGCGCATGCGCTGCAGCACCGCGCGCACCACGTCGCTCTCGGAGACCGCGAACTGGTACTGCAGCAGACCGCCGTGGCCGTAGAGCCTGTTCCAGCGGCCGACCGCGTCCAGCGGAAAGAAGTGCTCGCCCACCGACACCAGCCGCTCGCGCTCGCGGTGCGGCGCCGAGCGCCAGCGCAGCGCGTTGAAGGCGCGCACGGCGGCCGGCCGCAGCGCCGCCCCCGGAAAGCCGGCCGGGATCGACAGGCGCGGGCGCGACGGCAACGGCGCGGCCTCGGCGCCGCGCAGCCGTGCGAAGCGGCGCCCGCCGGGCGCCTCCACGTCGTTGGAGCGCACCACCACCGCCCGGCCGAAGTCGCGCCCCTCGGCCAGCAGGTCGAGCCATGCGATCGAATAGCGGTGGCCCTCGGCGCGGGCCATCACCTCCAGCGCGCCCTCCAGGTGGTCGGTGCGATCGATGTCCGCGCTCAGCCGCCCGCCGGCCAGCGGCCGCACGCGCAGCGTGGCGTCCAGCACCACGCCGGTCAGCCCCATGCCGCCGACCGTGGCCCAGAAGAGCTCGGCACCGGCGTCCGCGCCGGCGCCGGCGCCGTGATCGCCGCGCGGCTCGGGCGAGAGCTCGCGCACCTCACCGGAGGGGGTGCAGAGGGTCAGCGCGGCCACGTGCGCGCCGAAGCTGCCGTCGCGCGCGTGGTTCTTGCCGTGCACGTCGGCGGCGATCGCGCCGCCCACCGTCACGTGCCGCGTGCCCGGCAGCACCGGCAGCCCCAGGTGCAGGCCGCCGAGGTGTCGCACCAGCTCGCCCAGTGTGGTGCCGGCGCCGACCTCGACCTCCAGACGCGCGCGGTCGACCTCGCCGATCCCGCGCAGCGCGGTGGTGTCGAGCACCAGCCCGCCGCCGTTCTGGGCGGCGTCGCCGTAGCTGCGCCCGGCGCCCCGCGCGATCAGCCCGCCATCCCCGGCGGGGCCCTCGCCGGCGAGAGCCGCGCCGAGCACGTCGGCCACCTGCGCGGGCCGGCGCGGCTCGAGCACCGTGGCGCGGCTGGGCGCGGTCCCGCCCCAGCCGCTCAGCAACCGCTCGCGCCGGCGCACGGCGGGCGCGGCGCTCGAGGAGCTCGTGAGCTCAGGTGCCGACATACACCGCGCCGGCAAACATCGCGGCCCACGTGACGCTCATCGCCAGCAGGAACCCGTCGCCCAGCACGAGCTCCTCGGGCGCCTGCCCGGCGCCCTGGTCGAGCAGGAGTCCGTACCGCAACAGCCAAAGTACGAATGGGATGATCGTGAGCTCATACCAGGAGAACCCGTCGCGATGAGGACGCTGGAAGGCCCACAGGCAGTAGGCGGAGGTCGCCACCGACGCGGCCAGCACCAGCACGAAGCGCAGGTAGCGCTCCGAGTAGGCCTGCAGCGAGGCGCGCGTGGCCGCGCCGGAGCCCTCACCGGAGAGCTCCGCGTGGCGCTTGCCCGCCACCACGAACAGCGCCCCGAAGGAGGCGACGGTCAAAAACCAGCGCGACACCGTCACCTCGGCGGCCACGCCGCCGGCGATCGCGCGCAGCACAAAGCCGCCGGCCACCGCGGCGATGTCGGCCACCGCGATCG
>WQXW01000207.1 GCA_009781575.1 Solirubrobacterales bacterium | reverse complement strand
TCGGCCTCGACGAGCTGCGCGCGCGCGTGCGCCGCCCGCTGACCGACCTGAAGGTGGGCCCCTTCTACGGATGCTACATCGTGCGCCCCCGCGCGCGCCTGGGCATCGGCGAGGAGCACCCCCGCGACCGCTACCTGGGCCAGGTGATCGAGGCGCTGGGGGGCACGGTGATCGAGTACGCCGGCACCCACAAGTGCTGCGGCTTTCCGATCATCACCATGAACAAGGAGGCGTCGCTGCGCCAGGCTGGGCGCCACCTGGGCGACGCGCGCGACGCGCAGGCCGACTGCCTGGTCACGCCGTGCCCGCTGTGCCACCTGAACCTCGACATGCAACAGCCGCTGGCCGAACGGGTGGTGGGGCGCGAGCTGGAGATGCCGGTGCTCCACCTCCCCCAGCTGGTGGGCCTGGCGCTGGGCCTGCAGCCCGGCGAGCTCGGCATGGGCCGCCACGTCGTGCGCCCCGCCACGGTGATCGACTGGTCCACGTCGGTCGTGGGCGCCGCCACGGCGTAGCGCCCGCGCCGGGGCACCACGCCGGGGCGCAGCTCTCCGGCTCAGCTGCCCGGGGGCTCCATGATAAATTTCATGATCATGAGGACTCGCATGAAGATCTCGAAGGGAGGTCAGATCTCGATCCCCGCGCGGATCCGCCATCGCTGGGCCACATCAACGGTCGTGCTGGACGACCAGGGCGGGCGGATCGTGGTGGAGCCGGCCGCGGACGACCCGATTTCGGCCGCGGAGGGGGCGCTGGCGACGGAGCTCCGCCAGATCGACCTCGGACGCGCTCGCCGCGAGGCGCGTGAGGACGAGCGGCGCGCCGGTGTCCGACGAGGCTCGTGACGAGACTCCCCAGCGGGCTCCCGACGGAGCGCCCGACGATGCTCCCGAGCGGGCTCCAGACGAGGCCTCGGAGGAGGCTCGTGACGAGGCCCGTGGAACGACCCTGTTGGACGCGTACGCGCTGATCGCCTTCCTTGCAGGAGGTCCCGCGGCGGAGCAGGTTCGCGCACTGCTTCGCGAGCGCGACACGGCGGTGGCGAGCGCGAACCTGGTCGAGGCCCTGGATGTCTCTCAGCGCCTGTACGGCGTGGCGGTCTCGCGTGCGCTGGAGATACTCGAGCCGGTGTTCGAGCTGTCTCTGGTGGTCCTCTCCCTGGACCTCCCACGGGCACGCCGGGCGGCGGAGCTTCGCGCCAAGCACTATCACCGCTCCTCGAGGCCGATCTCGCTGGCCGACGCGGTGCTGCTCGCGTCCGCTCGGCCGGGCGACCGTATCGCGACCTCCGACCCCGATGTCCTCGCGGTCGCGGCCGCCGAGGGGCTCGAGCAGCTCGTGCTTCCCGGACAGGGATGACGGGGGAGCAGGCTCAGGCGGCGTCCGCGTGCGGTGCGGGCGCCGTTGGTGGATTCAAAAAGAGGATTCATTCCGCGCGGAACCAATCCTCGAAACAAAAAACGAAACGGCCGCAGCTCAGGAGCGCTGTTTTTGCACCGCCCTCCGCAGCGCCTTTTCCAGGCGCCGGTGCAACACCCGTTCGAGGTGGCGCGCGGTGATCGTGCGGCGCGCGGGCGGTGCGCTCAGATGGGGGAAGGGCACTTCGACCGCCAGGATGTCGACGGTCGCATCGGAGGAGGCGCCGGCGGCGGACACGGTCACGACCGTGCGGACGGGCAGCCCGCTGGCGGCGATGAACACGCTGAGCTTCATCGTGCCGTGCCGCTTGGACAGCAGCTGCCGCGCGCTGGGGGGCAGCTCCGAGAGCTGCAGGGTGGCGGTGAACTCGGTGACCGGCTGCCCGTCCACGGTGGCCGGGCCCACCTCCTGGATCGCGCGCGCGCCGTTGAGGGTCCTCACCAGCGCCCTGAACGGCAGGCGCGAGCTGCCGGTGGTCGACAGCGCGGGATCGCTGCCGAAGCTTTCGGAGGCTTCGCGCCGGCCCAGGCGAACCCACGGCCGGCCGCCGTCGACGGAGGCGATGGAGGGATCGTAGTTGTAGTCGGTCGCGCCGATCCGCCGGGTGGAGCCGATCTGTTGCCCGCCGACGCTCACCGTGGTCACCAGCGCGCTGGGCGAGAAGCTCTCCTCGCCGGCGAGTGTGAGCTCGTCGCCCGTGGTGGGCGCGTTCCCTCCCTGCGACGTGCCGGTGGGGGGCAGCAGCACTCGCCCCATCACGCGGGCGGTCCTCACTTCAAGCGAGTCCATCTTCTGCTCCAGCGCCTGCAGGTCGGGCGGGACGACGACCGCGCTCTGTGGCGCTCCGGGAGCGGGTCCGAGCGTCGCGGCGCCCGCGGGTGAGGCGAGCGCGGTGCCGAGCGCCGCACCGATCACGACCACATGAGGTGTCAACCGCCCGCGCATTCGCGCGCCCGCCTTTCTCGCCGCGCCTGGAAGTGCGCGGCCAGCTTACTGGGGTGGCCGGTGCGGCCGCCCCGATTGGATGTCCGGCCCGCGCGCGCCGCCGATTCGGCCGTGCCGCCACTCCACCGCGACGCTACGCTCCGCGCGTGCGCGTGCTGACCGTGGTGGGAAACCGGCCGCAGTTCATCAAGGCCGCGGCCGTGTCGGGCAGGCTGCGCGTGGAGCACGAGGAGGTGCTGGTCCACACCGGCCAGCACCACGACGATCGGCTCTCGCGCGTCTTCTTCTCGGAGCTCGGCCTGCCCGCGCCCGATCGCCAGCTCGCGATCGCGGGCGGCTCCAACACCTCACAGCTCGCGCGCATGCTCGCCGCGCTGGAGCCGCTGATCGCGGAGCTCGACCCGCAGGCGGCGCTGGTGTACGGCGACACCAACTCCACGCTCGCCGGCGCGCTGGCGGCCGCGCAGGCGCGCGTGCCGCTCGTGCACGTGGAGGCCGGCATGCGCTCCTTCGATCGCGCCATGCCCGAGGAGCTCAACCGCGTGCTGGCCGATCACGCGAGCGAGTTGCTGCTGTGCTCCTCGGAGATCGCCGCCCAGAACCTCCGCGCCGAGTCGGCCGCCGGGCGCGTCGAGGTGGTGGGCGACGTGATGGTCGATGTGGCGCTCCGCTGGCAGCCGGCGGCGCGGCGCCTGCGGAGCGCGCCCGCCGCGCACGGGCTGAGCGCGGGCTCCTACCTGCTGCTCACCGCGCACCGCGCGGGCAACGTCGACCCGCCGGAGCGCCTGCTGGCGCTGGTCGAGCTGGTCGAGCGCCTCCCCGATCCGGTGCTCTTCCCCGTGCACCCCCGTACCAGGGCGCGGCTCGAGCGGGCCTCGCTCTGGGGGCGCCTGGCGCGCGCGCGCCAGATCCACCTCGCCCCGCCGCTCGGCTACGTGGAGTTCGCCGCGCTCCTCTGCCATGCGCGCGCGGTGCTGACCGACTCCGGCGGGGTGCAGAAGGAGGCCTACCTCGCCGGCGTGCCCTGCGTGACCCTGCGCGCCGCCACCGAGTGGGTCGAGACGGTGCGCAGCGGCTGGAACACGCTGGTCGACCTCGACCCCGACGCGGCGCTCGCGGCGCTCGCCTCGCCCCTCCCGCGGGAGCGCCCGGAGTGGTACGGCGACGGCCACGCCGCTGAGCGGTGCGTGAGTGCGATACGCTCCCTCCTTCCGGCTCATGCGCATGCCCCGTAGGGGCCGCGCCGGGCCGGTCGGCATCTTGCAGACGCTCGTGTGCGGGAGGAATCTCCCCTTGGTGTGTCTAAGGATGAATGTCCATGTTGTTGATCTTGCTGATAGCCGGTCTCGGCTGGGTGGCGCTCGTATCGCTGGTGCTCGCCCTCTGCGCGGCGGCCGCGCACCGGGATCGAGCGCAGGTGCGGCCTAAGCTTCGCCTGGTCCACAGCGCCGCACCCGATCCACAGGCGTCCGACGACGACGACAGCGACCTGGACCCCGCCTCGGAGCCGCGTGGAGCTCCGACAAGCGCCCTGGAGCGCTCCTCGGCGGACGATTCCGGCTCGGTTCGACAGGCACAGACCTAGCCGGCTCTGGTCAATCATGCGGCCTGCCGCTCGGGCTGGGCCGCGATCGCGGTCTGCTCGTCCTCCGAGGGCGGGGCGGCCAGTTGCGGACCCCGTTGCGCGGCGCGGGGGCGGAGCAGCGCGATCGCCAGCGCCGCTCCGGTGACGATGGCCGCCGCGCCGACGAGGAAGGCCAGGTGGTAGCCGGCGATCAGCGAGGTGACGGTGGAGTGGTGCGCGGCCAGCAGCCCCCTGGTGTGATTGGTGGCGATCGTGCCCAGCACGGCGAGTCCGAGCGATCCGCTGACCTGTTGGGACACGTTGGTGATACCCGAGCCGAGCCCGGCGTCGGCGGGGGGAATCTCGGCGGTGGCGATCGTGAGCAGTGGCATGAACGCGCTGCCGATCCCCAG
>WQXW01000206.1 GCA_009781575.1 Solirubrobacterales bacterium | reverse complement strand
CTGCAGCGCGCCGTCCTCGGACACCAACAGCTCCAGCAGCGCGGCCAGGTTGCGCGCGAACAGCTGGGAGGCGTGCTCGGGCATCGTGGCCGGCAGGTTCAGTGGCGCCACGATCCTCACGTCGTGGCGCACCACGTTCTCGCCCGGCACGGTCAGCTCGCAGTTGCCGCCCGACTCGCCCGCCAGATCGACCACCACCGAGCCGGGCTTCATGCTCTGCACGGCCGGCGCGGTCACGAGCTTTGGCGCGGGGCGGCCCGGCACCAGCGCGGTCGTGATCACGACGTCGAAACCCGCGATCGCCTCGGTGAGCGCCTGCTGCTGGCGCGCGCGCTCCTCGGGGGTGAGCTCGCGCGCGTAGCCGCCCTCGCCGGCCGCCTCCACGCTGAGCTCGAGCCACTGCGCGCCGAGCGAGCGCACCTGCTCGGCCACCTCGGGGCGCACGTCGTAGCCGGTTGTGCGCGCGCCGAGCCGCTTGGCGGTGGCCAGCGCCTGCAGGCCCGCCACGCCGGCGCCCAGCACCAGCACCTTGGCCGGCGGGATCGTGCCGGCCGCGGTCATCAGCATCGGGTAGAAGCGGCCCATGTGCTCGGCGCCCAGCAGCGCGGCCTTGTAGCCGGCGACGTTGCTCTGGGAGGAGAGCGCGTCCATCGACTGCGCGCGCGAGATGCGCGGGATCGACTCCATCGCAAACGCGGTGGCGCCGGCGCGCGCCAGCGCCGCGGTGGTCGCCGGGCTCGAGAGGGGCGCGAGGAAGCCGATCAGCACCGAGCCGCCGCCCAGCTCGGAGATCTCGCGCTCGCTGGGCGGCGCGATCTTGACCACCACATCGCTGTGCCAGACCGCCGCCGTGTCGGGCGAGAGCTCCGCGCCCGCCGCCTCGAAGGACCCGTCCGGCAGCAGCGCGCCGTCGCCGGCGCCCGCCTGCACCAACACCTGAAGGCCCCTCGACCGCAGCTTTCCGATCACCTCGGGCACGAGCGCCACGCGGCGCTCACCCGCGGCGGTTTCCTTGGGAACGCCCACCCGCATGAGGGGCGGGAACGTATCCAATCGCGACGCGCCGTGGCGCTCCGCGCGCGGGCGGTCGAGCCCGCGCGGCGCCGACGGGCGCGGGGGGCGGGGGGCGGGGCGCTCTGTGCGACACTCCCAGCGCGATGACCGTGAACCTCACGCGCATCTACACGCGGCTCGGCGACGGCGGCGAGACCCACCTGGGCGACATGAGCCGCGTCTCCAAGCTCCACCCCCGCGTGGAGGCTTACGGCGCGCTCGACGAGCTCAACGCCCAACTCGGTGTCGCGCTGGCGCAGCCGGGCCTGCCGGCTCGCCTGGCGCAGTGGCTGGGGCGCGTGCAGAACGACCTGCTGGACGTGGGCGCCGACCTGTGCGTGCCCCCCCAGGAGCCCACCGCGGAGGGGCCGCCCGGCGAGGGCGCCGCGCGCGAGCGCCTGCGCATCGGCGCGCCCTACACCGAATGGCTGGAGGCGCGCTGCGACGAGGTCAACGCCCAGCTCGAGCCGCTGCGCTCCTTCATCATTCCCGGCGGCGACCCCGCGACGGCCCAGCTGCACGTGTGCCGCACGGTGTGCCGCCGCGCCGAGCGCCGCGCGCTCGCGGTGGGCGACGCCAACCCCGAGGTTGTGCGCTACCTCAACCGCCTCTCCGATCTGCTGTTCATCCTGTCGCGCGCCAGCAACGAGCGGCCGGAGTCGCTGTGGGAGCCGGGCGCGCACGACTCCTCGCCGTCCCCCGCGGGCTGACGGCGCCTCGCGCGCAGCGGCGCCGCGCCGAGCCGCCGGTCCGCGGCCCGGCACAAGCCATACTTGCCGCATTCGCACCGTATGACGTCGGCGTGCCCCCTGCCCTGGGCATGCGTTGGGGAGGACAGGGGGCACTGCCGACAGTAGCGTAACACCACTGTTTTTGGCAGGGGCCGGATGGACCCAATTATTCGCCGGAACGACCGGGCGCGGGCAGCGGGAGCACCGCGCCGGATGGCGCCAGCGCCACTGCGAAACGCGCGTGCAGGGCGCTCCGATCGAGCGCGCGCGCGGCGCGTTCGACACCGGAGGCGTCGGTCCCGGTGATGACCCACACGGGCTCCTCGCCGCTGTAACGCGTGGCCGCGATCAGCCCGGCGCCGGCGCCGAGCGTTTGGACGGCGCGGCCGTTGGCGTCCAGCAGCTCCAGCCCATCGCCGCCGGCGGGGATCCGAGCGTACACGCCACTCACGCGCGGTCCCTGTTCGATCTGTTGCGCCGCCGGCGCCGCTCGCACGGCGCTCCACGGCCCCACCAGGATCCGCAGGGTGTCGGGCATCTCGCCCGCCGGTCCCAACTGCGCGATCGCGGCGGGCACACCGAGCGCGCGCATGCGCGCGACCACCGTCCCGCAGGCCGCCGCTTCGACTCGAGCGCATTCGACCCTCACCGGCAGCCGCTCCCCTTCTGAGCCGTGCAGGAACGGCTCCGGGAAGGAACCCACCACCGCGGGCACCTCGGGAGCCTGGCTGTAGTCGTGCAGGTCCCACCACACCACATCGCCGCCGTGCACCGTGGTTTCCCCCGCCCCACGCGGCGCCGCGATCCCGTTGACGTAGTGGAACCACGCGACCGGCGCCGAGCCCGAGTGGCCGCCGGGGCGGCCGTCGATGCTCTCGACACCCCCGCCGGGGCGCGTGGTGACCGCGACGTTGCGCGTCAGCAAACTCATCGCAGTCTCCGCGCCGCCGACTCGCACCGCGCTGGCCGAGGCCATCTGGACGGCGCCGAATTCGCGCGTGACCAGCAGCCGCGCCCCCCCGGTAGCGGGGCCGGCAACCAGGCCGCAGCCAGCGAGCAGCGCGGCCGCGCCGGCCGCGCCGAGCGCGCCGAGCGCGCCGAGCGCGCCGACCACCGCGATCCGGCTGGGCCTCACCGCGCGGGGGCGGCAGGTCGTCATCGACGCGAGGCGGCGGGCGCTGGCCGCCGTGAGCGTGCGGGTCATTGTCGGCGCGATCCGGCGCCGCGCGGCGTCAAGACGCGATCGCGGCGAGGTCGCTGTCGGGGTCCACGAGGCGCCGCTGGGCATCGTCGTCCAGTTGGGCGCGGGACACGAGCATGCGCCGCGCGTCGTCGAGGTCGGCGGGCCGCCCCACGGTGAGCGCACCGGCGAGCCGTCCCTCGCGCAGGTACCAGATCGTGAAGGAGCCCTCCTCCAGCGAGCCGCGCACGAGCTCGCGGTCCCACGATCGCGCGGGCCCCACGTATTCGAGCTCCGCCCAGTCGCCCAGCACGGAGAAGAAGTAGGGCACCACCTCGTGGGCGACCCGGCCGCCGAGCATGTTGAGCGCCGCGGTCTTGCCCTGCGTGAATGCCACGTCCCAGTGCTCTATGCGCATCGCCTCCCCGTGGAGGGGCGAGTCGTACTGGCACATGTCGCCGGCACAGTAGACGCCCGGCGCGGAGCTCTCCAGTTGCGCGGAGCAGCGCACGCCGCCGGACTCGCCGAGCTCGAGGCCCGCGCCGCGCGCCAGGTGCACCTCCGGCAGCACGCCCGCGCCGATCACCACGAGATCGGCGTCGAGCTCCAGGCCGTTGCGCGTCACCACCCGCGCCACGCGGCCCTCTCCCTCGAAGCGCGCGAGCTCGTCGCGGCCGTGGATCTCGATGCCCTTCGAGGCCAGCAGGTCGTGGAAGAAGCGCCCCGCCCGGGGCCCGAAGCTGCGTTCCAGCGTGAGCTCCTCCTGCATCACGATCGTGCACCGATTGCCGGTCGTGGTCAGCGAGGCGGCGACCTCGGAGCTGATGTAGGAACCCCCGATCATCACCACGTGGTCGGCCTGCGCGGCCTCCTCGCGAATCGCCAGCGAGTTGGCGAGCGTGCGCAGATAGTGGATCCCCTCGAGCTCCGCACCCGGCGCATTCAGGCGCCGCACGTTGGCGCCGGTGGCGACCAGCGCGCTGCCGAACCGCACCTCCTCGCGGTTGGAGAGCCTGGCGGTGCGTGTGGCGGGGTCGAGCGCGGTCACGCTGGTGCGCTCGAGCAGCTCTATGCGCTGCTCCACCCACCACTCGCCGGGGCGGAAGTGGGCCTCCTGCCGCTCCTCGATCCCGCGCAGGAATCCCTTGGAGCAGTTGGGGCGGTTGTAGGGCGGGTCCGGCTCTCTCCCCACCAGGAGGATCTCGCCCTCAGCGCCCGACTCGCGCAGCCAGCGCGCGCAGTTGGCCGAGGCGAGGCCTCCGCCGATCAGCAGGTGGTCGACATCTCGCACCGCCACGGGGGGGACTCTACTAGCGGCCCGCTCCACCGGCGGCTCACCGACTGGGACACTCACTGAGGAGGAGTGTGGGTCTTCATTTT
>WQXW01000205.1 GCA_009781575.1 Solirubrobacterales bacterium | reverse complement strand
GACGCGCGGCGGCAGGGCGCGCAGCTCGTGCTGTTCCCCGAGCTGGCGCTCACCGGCTACCCGCCGGAGGATCTGCTGCTGCGCGAGCACTTCCTCGCCGACGCCGCCGCCGCCCTGCGCGAGCTGGCATCCTCGGTGCGCGACCTGGTCGCCGTCGTGGGCTATCCCGAGCGCGCCGAGGATGTCTACAACGCCGCCGCCGTGCTCGCCCACGGGCGCGTGCACGCCAGCTACCGCAAGATCCACCTGCCCAACTACGGCGTGTTCGACGAGCAGCGCTACTTCCGCGCCGGCCGCCGGGGCGCGGTGATCGACATCGGCGAGCCCCGCGCGGGGCTGACGGTGTGCGAGGACATCTGGGAGCCGGGCCCGCCCGCCTCCGAGGAGGCGCTCGCCGGCGCCACGCTCATCATCAACATCTCCGCCTCGCCCTACTACGCCGGCAAGGGCATGGAGCGCGAGCGCATGTTCGCCCAGCGCGCGCGCGAGAGCGTCGCCTGCGTCGCCTTCTGCGCGCTCGTCGGCGGCCAGGACGAGCTGGTCTTCGACGGCCAGTCGTGCGTGATCGACCACACCGGCGCCACGATCGCGCGCGCCGCGCAGTTCCGCGAGGACATGCTCCTCTGCGAGGTGGATCTGGCGGAGGCCGCCGCCACGCGGCTGCGCCAGGGGGCGCACCGCTCCCGCGCGCCCGGCCCCGAGCGCGCCGCCGCCACGCTCCAGCCGATCGCCGCCCGCCCGCCCGCCCGAGCCGCGGCCGGATCGCCGGCCGGCGGGTCGGGTGGATCGCCGGCCGGCCGATCGGACTCCTCGGCGGCGCGAGGCTCGGGCGGCGCCCCCGCGCCGCGCGAGCGCCGCGTCGAGCCGGTGCTCGGGGCCGAGGCCGAGGTCTACGAGGCGCTCCAGCTGGGCCTGCGCGACTACGTGCACAAGAACCACTTCCCCCACGTGGTGCTGGGCCTCTCCGGCGGGGTCGACTCCGCGCTGGTCGCCTGCCTGGCCGCCGACGCGCTCGGCCCCGCGCGGGTGAGCGTGGCGATCATGCCCTCGCGCTACTCGAGCGCGGGCACGCAGGCCGACGCGCGCGCGATCGCCGCCGCGCTCGGCGTGGGCGCGCACGAGCTGCCGATCGAGCCGATCCTCGCGCGCTACACCGCGGCGCTCGCCGCCGAGTTCGCGGGGCGCCCGCAGGACGCCACCGAGGAGAATCTGCAGGCGCGCGTGCGCGGCAACCTGCTGATGGCACTCTCCAACAAGTTCAACTGGCTGGTGCTCACCACCGGCAACAAGTCGGAGATGTCGGTCGGCTACACCACGCTGTACGGCGATCTCGCCGGTGGCTTCGCGGTGATCAAGGACGTGCCAAAGACGCTCGTCTACCGGCTCGCCGCCTGGCGCAACACGCCGGCCGGCGCCGGGGAGGGGCGCGCGCCCAGCCCGATCCCGGCCTCGGTGCTCGAGCGCCCTCCCTCCGCGGAGCTGCGCGCCGAGCAGCGCGACCAGGACTCGCTCCCGCCCTACGAGCTGCTCGATCGCATCCTGCACGGGTACATCGAGCTGGACAGCAGCCGCGAGCAGCTGATCGCCACGGGGCTGCCCCAGGCGGAGGTCGAGCGCATCACGCGCCTGGTCGACCTGGCCGAGTACAAGCGCCGACAGGCGCCGCCCGGTGTCAAGGTGACCGTGCGCGCATTCGGCCGCGACCGCCGCATGCCCATCACGAACTCATACCGCGGCTGACGTGGCACTCGGGCGCCGGATCACGCTCGCGGCCGTCGCGCTGTTGGCACCGCTCGCGGCGGCGGGCTGTGGCAACATCCTCCAGGACCAGCCGATCGCGAGCAACTCGGTCGAGTCGCTCGTGGCGCTCCCCCACACGCCGATCTACTGGCTCGGGCTCACCTTCCGCGGCCTGGCGATCACCAACGTGGTGCCCGATCCCGGCGGCGCCTACACGCTGCAGTACGGCGATTGCGCGATCGGCGGCCAGTCGATCTGCGTGCCCCCGCTGGAGCTGGTCACCTCCCCCGACAACAGCTTCCTGCCGGGCGGCCATCAGCGCGGCCGCCGGGTGCGCATCCGCGGGGTGCGGGGCGTGGCGTTCGACCAGGGCAGGACGATCGTGCTCTCCACCGGCGCGGTCGTGATCGACATCTACGCGCTCAACGCGCCTGTCGCGTGGGCCGCCGCGCAGACGATGGTGCCGGTCAACCGCCTCGGGATCCCCGGCGCGCGCCTGCCCGCGCCGCTGCCCGACAGCGGCTTCGCCAGCGAGCCGCTGCGCTCCCAGCAGGCGCCGGTCGTGCACGTGTTCGCGCCCACGCGGCGCCCCACCACCGGTCACGCGCCCCGCGGGCGCCCCCGCTGAGTCGCACACCGAGCGCCCCGGCGCGGGCTCGGGCCGTTTCGTGTTTTGTTTTTTGGATTGGTTCCGCGCGGAACGAATCCTCTTTTTGAATCCCCCAACGGCGCCTCAGACAGGCGTATTCGAGCCGGCAGCCAACGCCAGCCAACGACAGCCAACGGCAGCCAACGGCAGCGCTGACGCTGACGCTAACGCACCGCGACGGTCACGCGGCTGATCGCGCAGAGGCAGCCCTCGTCGTCTGAGACGCGCACGTCCCACACCCACGTGGTGCGCCCGCCGTGCAGGCGCGTCGCGTGCGCGTGCGCCGTGCCGTCGGTGAGCGGGCGCAGGAAGCTGGTGTTGTTGGAGAGACCCATCGCCACCCGGCCCGCCTCGCGCACCGCCATCCAGGTGGTCAGCGAGGCGAGCGACTCGGCGATCGAGGCGATCACGCCGCCGTGCAACAGGCCCCCGGGCTGGCGGAGCTCGTCGCGCAGCGCGACCTGCGCGCGCGACTCCTCCCGCGAGCAGGAGATCATCTCCAGGCCGTACAGCCGGTCGAAGCCCCGCAGCGACTCGTTGATCTGTGCCGCACCGGGCATCGACATCGGTCGGCCACGATAGCCTAGGAGTGCAGCGCACTCTGCCGGATCCTGCCGCCGCCTGCAGACGCGCGCGGCGAGCACCATGACCACCACATCAGACACCTCAGGCCGGGCGGGACCGCTCGCGCCCGAGCAGCAGGCGGTGCTCTCGCTGCTGGTGCGCCAGCGCCGCCGCTACGCACAGATCGCCTCCATGCTCGCGATCACCGAGCGCGCGGTGCACGATCGCGCGCACGCCGCGCTCGCGCTGCTCGCGCCCTCGCTCGCGCGCGAGGTCCCCGCGGAGGAGCGCGAGCAGATCGGCGAGTACCTGCTCGGCCAGCAGGAGCCCGCCCCGGCGCGCTCCACGCGCGCGCTGCTCGAGCGCTCGCCCCAGGCGCGCGCTTGGGCGCAGGCGTTGGCCACCGAGCTGTCGGGCCTCGGCGCCGAGCACCTCCCCGAGATACCCTCCCCGCCGCGCGCACGCGAGCGCGCCGGGACGCCGGACGGGGCGCCCACGCAACCCCAGCCGCCGCCCGGGGAGCGCGACAGGCGCGGGCCGGGAGCGGGCGCGCCCGCGATCTCCAGGCGCGGCGGCGCCGTGCTGCTCGGCGCGATCGCCGCCGCCGCGATCGCCGCGCTGATCATCGCGCTCAGCTCGGGGGGCAAAGGCGGCTCGACACACGGCGCCGGCTCGCCGGGCACGGCCCACGGCACCACCACCACGACCACGACCGCCGCCGGCCAGCCGCACATCGAAGCGCAGCTCAACCTCGTGCCACCCGAACCCGGCAGCTCGGCGCTCGGCGTGGTCGAGATCGTCTCGCAGGGCTCCCGCCGCGCTTTCTTTCTGGCCGCCGAAAAGCTTCCGCCCACGAAAGGCTTCTTCTACGCGGTGTGGCTCTACAACTCCCAGAGCAACGCCAGAGCGCTGGGCCGCGCCCCCGCGGTGGGCGCCAGCGGGCGGCTGGCCACGCAGGAACTGCTGCCGTCCAACGCGAGCGCCTACTCCAAGATCGTGCTCACACGTGAGACCAGCCCGCGCCCGAGTCAACCGGGCCCGATCGTGCTCGAGGGCAAACTGCGCCTCCGGTAGCGCGGCCCGAGCGGCGTGGCCCGGCGGCGCGCGCCGCTCAGCCGGCGATCCGCTGCAGGCCGTCGAGCGCCTCCTCCAGCGTGGACGCCGCCGCGCGGCGCACCAGCAGCGCGCCGAGCCGGGCGATGAAGCCGTTGAGCCGCTGGCTGATCTGCAGCGACACCTCCGTGCCGCCCTGCGCGGGCGTCAGCGAGATCTCCGTGCGCGATTCGCGCAGCACGCGCGCGAAGGGGGTGCCCACGAGCTCCTGGCTCCACACCAGGCGCAGCGCCCGCTGGTCGGCGCTCTCCAGGCGAAAGTCGGCGCGCACCGGCCTGCCGCGCGAGGT
>WQXW01000204.1 GCA_009781575.1 Solirubrobacterales bacterium | reverse complement strand
TTCCAACGTCGTGGCCGCCACTTTCATCAGCATGATCATGATCAATCTGATCAGAGCGGCAAGCCAAAATGAATCCCCCTACACCGCTTGGCCATCCACCCGCGGCGCTCCCCGGCGCCGCCGCCTCATTGCGCGCGGCCGGAGCCCGCGAGGCCGCTTTCGCGCAGCGCCGCCGAGATCACGCCGCGGCACTTGGCCGCGGCCGCTCTGTACTGGGGCGAGCGCGAGTTGATCGCTTTGGCCGGCAGCAGCGGCCCTTTGCCCGAGGTGTTGGGGCGCGGCATGTTGACCCCGTTTTTGCGCAGGCATTCGGTGAACGCGACGAGCACGTGCGTGAACGCCTGACGTGCCCGGGCCTCACTCCTGGCCGTGGCGGCGGGTGAGCCCAGATGCGATTTGGCGATCCCGCCCGGCGCGGTCTTGCCCGGGCCGCCGCCCGAGCCGCCCGTACCACCGCCGGAGCTGCTGCCCGAGCCGCCCGCGCTACCGCCGGAGCTACCGCCCGAGCCGCCCGCGCTACCGCCCGAGCCGCCGCCGGCGGAGCCGCCGCTGAGCGGAGCGGCGCTGTGCGCCGTGGGACTCGCGGTGGCGGTGGCGGTGGCGGTGGCGGTGGCGCTCGTGGTGGCGCTCGGCGCGCTCGCACCGCTCGCGCCTGAGGCGCTGGCATTCGAGGCTTTGGCGCCGGATGAGCTGCCGCAAGCGCCGAGCGTGGCGGAGGCCAGGGTCACCGCCGCGAGGGCGGCGGCGAGGCGCGTGCAGTGGTGCGTGTGGGTGTGCGGCATCGAGCTCCCCGTGCGCTGGGCGTGTTCGGGGCAGGCATCCTAGCCTCCACCACGCGCCGGTGTGCCGGTCGCGATCAGCGCTCGGCAGTGAGCCTCGGCGCTGCGGAACGCGCCGGCCCGCGTGTCGATGCCGCGCGTGTCGAAGATCGGCCCGTGCCCGGAGGTGTTCGGCGGCGGTACGTTCACGCCGTTGCGACGCATGCACTGCGCGAAACTGGCGAGCGCCTGATGGAAGGCCGGGCTGGCGAGGCGGCGCCTGGCGAATGTGCCCACGCCGGCGCCGCACCTCGCCATCGCCGCGCGCAGCTCCGCGGGGCTGACCCCGCGCGGCAGGAAGCGTCGGCGCGCCCCTTCCTTGCCGCCCAGCAACAGAGCGCCGGGCGGTCGCCGGTGACCCGGCGCGCCGCCCAGCCCACGGTGGGCGGGGAACGCGACGCCGTTCTTGCGAAGGCATTCCCTCAGCGCGGCGAATCGCCCGGCGCCGGCGCTCGCCACGTCGCCGCCCGCGCCCGCCACGCTCGCCGCGCCCGCCCTCGCCGGGCCGGTGGCCGCGACGGTGGAGGTGTGTGGAGAGGAGCCGCCGCACGCGGCCAGCGCGACGCACGCGCTCAGTGCGATCGCAAGTGTGAGCGCCGCCTTCATCGCCCGCTGCCGAAGAGTTGCGGTTCGCGCGCCGCGCCGCCCGTTTCGCCCGGCGGTCCGCCCTTGGCGCCCGTGCCCGTGCCCGTGCCCGTGCCCGCGCCCGTGCCGGCGCCGGCGGCGGCGTTCGCGTGCGCGCCGGCGCCGGGTCGCGCTCCGGCCAGGAGAGCCGCCAGGCCGCCGCCACCGCCGCCGCGCGCGGCCAGGCCGCCGAGGGCGGAGCCGATGCGGATCGATTGCGCGCCGATCGCACCGCCCGTATCGGCTGTGCCGCTCACCACCACGGTTTCGCCGGGGTGGATGCCCTTGACGGTTGATTTTACGGTGCGGGTCACGGTCGAGGCGGGAGAGGTGGTGACCTTCACTGTGTTGCCTTCGAGGTTGGTGACATAGAGGGTGCCGTGGCGCACGAAGGCCACCTGACCCACGGTGGCCGCGCCGCCACCGGGCGCGGCACCGCCGCCCGCGGCGCCCGGCGGTGCGAATCGGCTGGCGCCGGTGGACGAGCCGCCGGGTGCGCTGCCCTTGCCGGCGGCGCCCCGGAGCGCCTGTATACGCGCGGCCAGTGCGGAGCTGGCGTCGGATTCACTCGACGAGCCCTGGCCCTTCTCGACCAGCACCCCCACGAGGAAGCCCCCCGCGCCCACCAGCGCGGCGGCGAGCAGCGCCGACATGGGATTGAGCAGCCGCAGGCGCGGCCTGCCGGGCAGTGGGGGCGCGCTGTGAAGCCACTCTGCGCCGTGCTCGTCGGTCGGCCCGAGCAGCGGCGGCGCGGCCGTGTGGCCGGCATGGGCGTGCTCGACAGTGGACTGTTGTTGTGGCTCTGTCATATGGGGGTCCTCTTTTGAAAAGGGTGTGGTCATGGGAAGCGAGGGCGCGGATTCACTCGAAGCGGAGCGCCTCGATCGGTCTGAGTGTGGCCGCGCGCGCGGCGGGGTAGGTGCCGAAGAAGAGGCCCGCCACGGCGGCGGCGCCGAAGGCGAGGAAGATCGAGTACAGCGCTATCTGCGGTTGCACGCCGGCGATCGTGAACTGACTGCCGAGCACGCCCACCGCCACGCCGGTCAAACCGCCGGCGAGTGACACCAACAGTGCCTCGGTGAGGAATTGCATGAGGATGTCGCCGCGCCGCGCGCCCACCGCCTTGCGGATGCCGATCTCGCGCGTGCGCTCGGTGACCGAGACGAGCATGATGTTCATCACGCCGATGCCGCCCACGAGCAGCGAGATCGCGGCGACCTCGCCGAGCAGGGTGGTGAACACGTTGGAGGTGGAGCTCGACGCTTCCAGCAGCGATCCCTGGTTGAGCACGCGAAAGCCCGGTTCGGCGGTGTCCCTCACCTGGTGGCGTTCGTCGAGGATCTGTGTGACCTCCGCTTCGGCGGCTGGCAGCGTGGCCTGCGCGCGCCCCTCGATCGTGATCGAGTCGACCGGGCCGTAGCCGGTGATCGAGTCCTGCACGGTTGTGATCGGGGCCATCACCACGTCGTCCTGATCTATGGCGCCGTTGGAGCCCTTGGGACCGAGCAGGCCGACCACCTGGAAGGAGGAGCCGTTGACCTGGATCTGCCGCCCCACCGGGCTCTGCCCGGCGAACAGTTCCTGGGCGACCGTCTGACCGATCACCGCCACGCGCCGGCGGTGACGCACGTCGGATTCGGTGAACGCTTCGCCTTCCGCGATCGCATAGTCGCGCGCCGGAAGATAGGAGGGCGTGGTGCCCAAAAACGACGACGGTTCGTAGCTGGCGTTGCCGTACACGAGTTTCACGCCGTTGGCGTTCACCACCGGCGCGGCGCTGCGCACGTCGGGCGCCAGGGGGCTGCTCTGCAGCGCCGCGGCGTCCTGGCGGGTGAGTGACACCGGTTGCGCGCCGGTCGCGAGCGCGCCGCCGCGCCCACCGCCGGCCAGCACCACGAGCACGTTGGTGCCGAGGCTCTGGATGCGCGACTGCACCGCCTGGGAGGAGCCGTTGCCCACGGCGATCAGCACGATCACCGAGGCCACGCCGATCGTGAGCCCCAGGATGGTCAAGCCGGAGCGCAGCTTGTTGGCCACCAGACCGCCCCACGCGGTGCGCAGCGTCTCGCGGCCGATCACCGCGCGCTCCCGTCGGCCACCACCTCGCCGTCGCTCAACCTGATCACGCGCCGCGCGTGCGCCGCCACGTCGGGCTCGTGTGTGATCAGCACGATCGTGCGGCCGTCCTCGTGCAGGCGCGCGAAGATCTCCAGCATCTCCTGGGTGGAGTGCGAGTCGAGGTTGCCGGTGGGCTCGTCGGCGAGGATCAGCGAGGGGTTGGTCACCAGCGCGCGCGCCACCGCCACGCGCTGCTGCTGACCGCCGGACAGCTCGGAGGGCTTGTGGTCGCGCCAGCCCGCGATGCCCAGCACCGCCAGCGCGCCCTCCGCGCGCCTCCGCCGCTCGCGGTGGTGCAATCCCGCGTACGCGAGCGGCAGCTCCACGTTGGCGATCGCGCTGGTGCGCGGCACGAGGTTGAAACTCTGAAAGACGAAGCCGATCTTGCGGTTGCGCACGTCGGCGAGATCGTCCTCCTCCATCCAGCTCACGTCGGTGCCCTCCAGCAGGTAGCGTCCTCGGCTGGGCTGGTCCAGACAGCCGAGGATGTTCATGAGCGTGCTCTTGCCACTGCCCGAGGAGCCCATGATCGCCACGAATTCACCACGATCGATGCGCACCGACACCTCCCGCAGAGCGGTGACCTGCAGCCGCCCCGCGCCGTAGGTCTTGCCGACCCCCTGCAGCTGGATGAGCCCCGGCGGCGGCGCGCCCATCAAGGCCCACCGCCCACCACGACGCCGCGTCCGCCGAATATCCCTCCGCCACCGCCGAGCGCGCCGCCCGCGCCGAGGCGCCCGCCGACGCCGGCGCCGGCGCCGGCGCCAAGGCGCCCCCCGGCGCCCGCGCCGAGCCGTGCGGCGATGCCGGCGAGCGGGTTGGTGGCGCGCGCG
>WQXW01000203.1 GCA_009781575.1 Solirubrobacterales bacterium | reverse complement strand
GCCGGTCCAGCTCCACCCGTTGCGTTTTTTGTTTTGAGGATTGGTTCCGCCCGGAATGAATCTTTTTTTTGAATCCCCCAACGGAGCCTCAGACAGGCGTGTTCGGGGGGGGGGTCGATCAGCGGGCCAGCGCGACCTGCGTGCGTCCACCGCGGCGGGCGACGGGCTGGCAGGCGAGCGCAAACCACGGTGGGGCGATCCGCAGGTAGTGGTCGAATGCCCACCCCGCGAGGCGGCGCGAGCCCATCGCGCGCACGATCGCGGTGACCGCGGGGGTGGGGGTGAGCTGGCCGATGAAGCGCTGGGAGCGCAGCAGCGAGCGGTACTTCCACGCGTGGGCGTCGGAGAAGGCGCGGTAGCGCTCGAGCGCCTGCGCGCGCGTGTGGCGACCGTCCAGCACGGCGCGCAGCTCGCGCCCGCAGGCGAGGCCGAAGTAGATCGCGGTGCGGATGCCCTCGGCGGTGAGCGGCAGGCAGTGCCCGGCGGAGTCGCCCACGAAGAACACGCCATCTTCGGTGGCGGGGCGCAGCGCGTGGGGGATCCAGTTGCCCTGGTAGTCGAACGGCTCGCCGAGCCCGAGACCGAGCTCGCCGGCGAGGCGCACAGTGGGCTCGCGCACGTGGTCGGTGGGCCAGAAGGAGCCCACGCCGACCCGCACCTCCTCGCGCGCGGGGAAGCTCCACGAGTAGCCGGAGCGGATGTAGCGCGCGTCGATCCAGAGCTCCAGCTCATCGCCGCCGCCGGGCGGGTGGACCTCGAGGCCCCGCGACAGCGGCGCGCGCGGCGGGCGCACGGTCGCCTCCGCGGACAGCACCCGCCGCCAGCCGAGCGCGTCGACCACGAGGGGCGCGCGCACGTCGCCGCGGTCGGTGTGCACGGTGTGGGGCGCCCCCGCGTGAGCGGCCCCGGCGTCGGCGGCCCCAGCGTCGGCGGCCCCAGCGTGGAGCTCCGCCCGCGTGACCCCGTCCACCTTGGCCGTCTCGAACGCCTCCTCGCCCAGGCCGGTGTGGGCCCACATCAGCTCGCACAGCGCGCGGTAGTCGAAGGTGGCGAACGACCACGGCAGCGGCCAGCGCGTGGTGGTCCACGGCGTGTGGACCAGCAGCTCGTCGAAGCTCTGGAGCAGCGTCTCCCCGAGCCCCAGCGCATGGAGCCACAGCGTGGGGATGCCACAGGCCGAGGTCTGGCGCTCCCCGATCTCATAGCGGTCCAGCAACAGCACGCGGGCGCCAGTGGAGGCGACTTCGCGGGCCACCGCGAGCCCCCCGAAGGAGGCGCCGCAGATCAGCACGTCGCAGTCGCGATCGAGGCGCGTGCGGGACGCGCCGCGCTTGGTTGCCCGCACCGGCACCTGCCAATCATAAGCGCGGCCCTGCGCTAGGCTTGCACGGATGCAGACGCTCACCGAGAGTGCCGGCCCGCGCGTGGTCGAGGGGTCGCACGGCCTCCTGTTGGAGATCGACGGGAAGGTGGTCCCCAACTACGACGCCACGATCAAGCCCTTCGAGGAGGGCGAGGTGGTGACCGGCCACGTGGTGCAGATCGACAAGGACGAGGTGCTGGTCGACATCGGCTACAAGTCGGAGGGGGTCATACCGGCCAACGAGCTGTCGATCCGCAAGTCGGTCGACCCCCGCGAGGAGGTGGAGCTCGGCGAGGAGGTCGACGCGCTGGTGCTCACCAAGGAGGACCAGGACGGGCGGCTGATCATGTCCAAGAAGCGCGCGCGCTTCGAGAAGGCGTGGCGGCGCATCGAGGCCGCCGCCGAGTCGGGCGAGCCGGTCGAGGGCACCGTGATCGAGGTGGTCAAGGGCGGGCTGATCATTGATCTCGGCGTGCGCGGCTTCCTGCCGGCGTCGCTGGTGGACATCCGCCGCGTGCCCAACCTCGACGAGTACCTGGGCACCAAGATCGAGACCAAGGTGATCGAGCTCAACCGTTCGCGCAACAACGTCGTGCTCTCGCGCCGCGCGGTGCTCGAGGAGGAGCGCAAGGAGGTGCGCCAGCAGATCCTCGACCGCCTGCAGCCGGGGCTGGTGGTGGAGGGCGAGATCTCCAACATCGTCGACTTCGGCGCGTTCGTCGACCTCGACGGCATCGACGGCCTGATCCACATCTCCGAGCTGTCGTGGTCGCACGTCAACCACCCCAGCGAGATCCTGCAGATCGGCCAGAGCGTCCAGGTGAAGGTGCTGGACATCGACCGCGACCGCCAGCGCATCTCGCTCGGGCTCAAGCAGACCCAGGAGGATCCGTGGCAGCGGATCATGGACACCTACAACATCGGCGACGAGCTGGCCGGCAAGGTCACCAAGGTCGTGACCTTCGGTGCGTTCGTGGAGATCCTCGACGGCGTGGAGGGGCTGGTGCACATCTCCGAGCTGGCGCCCCACCACGTGGAAAGCCCCCGCGAGATCGTGCACCCCGGCGATGAGATCCGCGTGAAGATCCTCGAGATCGACTCCGAGCGCCGCCGCCTGTCGCTGTCGGCCAAGCGCGTGGAGGACCAGGTCCTCCCGCTCAAACGCGCCGAGCAGGAGGCGCCGCCGGCCGATGACGAGCCGCCGGTCGATGACGAGCCGCCGGCAGGCGAGCCGCCGGTCGCTGACATCGCGGCCGCGCCCGGCAGCGCTCCCGAGCCGGAGGCGCCGGCGCAGCCCACGGCAGCAGAACCCACGGCAGCAGAACCCACGGTGGCGGAGCCCGTCACGCAGGCGCCGGAGCCGACGGTGGCGGACCCCGCTGCGCAGGTGCAGGAGCCCGCGGTGGAGGAGCCGGCCGAGCAGCGGCAACCGGCCGAGCAGGCTCAGGAGTAGGCGCGGGCGCCGAGTGCGGTGGCTGGGTCGGTGGCGGCTCCCACGGTGCCGGTTGTCGGCCTGACGGGAGGGATGGGCTCGGGGAAGTCGACGGCGCTGGCGGCGTTGGAGCGGCTGGGCGCGCAGGTGCTGTCGACCGACGAGGTGGTGCACGAGCTCTACGAGAGCGAACCGGTGCGTGCGGCGGTGGTGGAGCGGTGGGGCGAGGAGGTCGTGCGGGCGGGCCGGGTGGACCGCGCGAGGGTGGCCGAGCGCGCGTTCGCCTCGGCGGGGGAGCGCGCCTGGTTGGAGGGCGTGCTGTGGCCGCTGGTGGGCGAGCGGGTGGCGGCGTGGCTCGAGCGCGTGCGCGCGCTGGAGCCGCCGCCGCGGGCGGCGGTGATGGAGGTGCCGCTGCTGTTCGAGTCGGGCATGGACGGTGCCTGCGATGCGACGATCGCGCTGGTGGCGGGCGAGCGGCTGCGGGACGCGCGTGTGGCCGAGCGCGAGCACGTGGGGGCGGCGGAGCGCTCGGCGCGCCAGCTGTCCGAGGAGGAGAAGGCCCGCAGGGCGACCTTCGTGGTGCGCAACGACGGCACGCTGGAGCAGCTCGAGCGGGAGCTGTCGGATGTGCTTGGCAAGCTGCGGCGATGAGCGGGCGCACACAAGCGCGGGCGCGCACGCGCGTGGGCGTGCGGAGAGGGCGCGCGGTCGTGGTGGTGGCGGGCGTGGTGCTCGTGGCGGCGATCGTGCTGGTGTCGCGACCGTCGGTGCGCATCAGCCGCGAACCACTGCCGCTGAGCGATGTGGCGATCATCCGCGAACAGGCGCGCGCCAAGCACCTGGATCCGGCGCTGGTGGCGGCGGTGATCTACGCGGAGACCAAGTTCGATCCCCGCCCGTCGCCGGCGGGGGCGGAGGGGCTCATGCAGATCCTGCCCTCCACGGCGCACTTCCTGGCGGGGCTGTCGGGGGGAGTCGAATTCACGACGGGCGACCTGGCGGACCCGTCGGTCAACATCGCCTACGGCGCCTACTACCTGCGCTACCTCCTGGATCACTACGGCGGCGAAGAGATGCCGGCGGTGGCGGCGTACAACGCGGGATGGGGCCACGTGGACGAATGGATCGCGCAGGCGCGCGCGCACGGCGAAGCGCTCACGGTGGAAGCGATCCCGTTCCCGGAGACGAGGGACTACGTGGAAAAGGTCATGTGGGCCCAGGGCCAGTACCGCAGCATGTATCCCGCTCAGCTGGGGGTCCAGTAGGGCGCGGGCGTGGCGGCGCGCGCCGGGGTGGCGCGCCCGGGGGGGCGCGCGGGGGTGGTGCGCCGTGCCGGCCGGAGGGCGCGCCGGGGTGCGGCGTGGGAGCGCGCTACCGTGGTCGGCCATGCCGCCGTTTCGCCTGGATTCCACGTTCACGCCCACCGCCGATCAGCCCAAGGCGATCGCGGCGCTGGCGCAGGGCGTGGGCGAGGGCGCGCGCTTCCAGACGCTGCTGGGCGCGACGGGCACGGGCAAGACGATGGCGATGGCGGGTGTGATCGAGGCGGTGCAGCGCCCGGCGCTGGTGATCGCGCACAACAAGACCCTGGCGGCGCAGCT
>WQXW01000202.1 GCA_009781575.1 Solirubrobacterales bacterium | reverse complement strand
GGTGCCGTACTTGTTGTCGAACTTGGACTTGGTCACCGAGTCGTTGACGTTGATCGCCGGGAAAAGCAACTCGCCGCGCTCCAGCATCTGGTAGAGGCGGTGCACGCCGGTGGTGGTCTCCTCGGTCACGCCCCTCACCCCCTCGGCGATCGCGCTCCAGCGGTGGGGGTCCTCGGCCAGCGACCCCGCCAGCACGCGCAGGATCACCGCGCCCTCCTCGGAGTCGGCGCTGGCGGGGTCGGGCACCGCGCCGGCGCGCTCGAACCGCGCCCCCTCGTGCACCAGCAGCGTGGCGTCGCCGCCGTCGTCGAGGATCATGTTGGGCCCCCCGCCGGCGCCGGCGCCCATGCCCGCGCCCGGCTGCCCCTCCCCATCCGGCTCCTCCCCCTCCGCCGCGCCGGGCCAGCGCAGCGCGCGCTGGGTGCACCACCAGTACTCCTCGAGGCTCTCGCCCTTCCACGCGAACACCGGCACGCCGCGCGGCTGGGCGGCGCTGCCGTCGGGGCCGACCGCGACCGCGGCGGCGGCGTGGTCCTGGGTGGAGAAGATGTTGCAACTGCACCAGCGCACCCGCGCGCCGAGCGCGGTGAGCGTCTCGATCAGCACGGCGGTCTGCACGGTCATGTGGAGCGAGCCGGTGATGCGCGCGCCCTCCAGCGGCCTCGAGGCGGCGTACTCGCGACGCAGCGCCATCAGCCCCGGCATCTCGTGCTCGGCGAGCGCGATCTCCCTGCGCCCGAACTCGGCCAGCCCCAGATCGGCGACCTTGAAGTCGGAGCCGGCGAGGGCGCTCGTGGCGGTGGCGGTGCTCGTGGCGGCGGTGTCGGCGGTGTCGGTTGTGGTGGTGGTGGTGGGGTTCATGGATCCTCTCCTGATCGTAGTCGCCAACGGGGGCTCATTCCTTCCGGAGCGCACACGCTGGCCCGGCGGGCGCTCATCGGTTCGGGAGCGCGGGGAGCGCGGGTCGTCGTGGGGCGGCGGGCAGCTCATCATTCCCGCAGCGCGCGCTTGAGCCGGTCGAGCGCGTCGACGGGGCCGGGGTCGACGCCGCGCAGGGTGGCCAGGTAGAGCGAGACGAGGTCGCCGAGGAGCACCAGCGAGAAGATGCGCTCGATGGAGGTCTGGCCGCGGGTCTCGACCCTGAAGCAGGCGGCGGCGGCGGGCGCGATCAGCTGGGTGGTGAGCTCGATGCGCTCCTTGATGCGGGGGTGGATGTCGGAGTCGTCGAGGAACACCGCGGAGAAGCGGCCGCTGTCGGGCGCGCCCTCCCAGCCGGCGATCTCGTTGTGGTCGAGCTCGGGCAGTTCGCTGGAGAAGGCGGGCAGCTTGGCGTTCTCGTTGAGCTGGGTCTTCCAGCGGTAGGCCACGGGCACGGTGATGCCCATGCCGGCGATCACGGGCGTGGTGCCGAGCAGCCCGCGCGCGAGGGTCTTGGCCAGCGAGTGCTCCCCGCTCTCGGGGCCCCATTCGGCGACGAGGTGCTCGGTGTGGGAGGCGGCGACGTCGATCTCGGAGGTGAGGCGCGGGCCGGCGCCGCACAGCGCGGCGACCTCGAGCGCGGACACGGTGACGTAGGCGACCGCGGCGCGCGGTTGCAGCCCCCCGGGGAGCGGGATCACGGGCACGCCGTCGTCGCGGGCCATCTCGGCGAGGCGCCCGCCGGTGGTGGCGACCACGCGGTGGGCGCCGAGCGCGGAGGCGGACTCGTAGCAGGCGAGGGTCTCCTCGGTGTTGCCGGAGTAGCTGGTGCACAGCACCGTGGTGTCGGGGGTGGTCCACGGCGGCAGCCCGTAGGCGCGCGTGACGAAGATCGGGCGCGAGGCGTGGTCGCCGAGCGCGGCGCGCGCGAGCGCGCCGCCGATCGCGGAGCCGCCCATGCCGGCGACCACCAGCCCGCCGGGGGTGTTGAGCTCGGACATGATGGCGGACTCGACGCGCCACAGCGCGTCGCGCAGGTGTTGGGGAAGGGCCAGCACGTCGTCGAGCTGCCGGGTGGTGTCGACGGCGCGGATGGCGTCGCGCGAGAGCACCTCGATCATGGGGCTGGCGGCGTGGCCGCCTTCGCTCATCGGTCGTCGTCCTTCGCGGTTGGGGTGGTCAGAAGCGGATCGCGCCGTCGGGCAGGGTCACACCCGGGAAGATACGCGCGCCGTTTGTTATCACGTTGTCGGCCCCCACGGTGACCCCCTCGGCGAGCACCGCGCCGCCGAGGATGTGGGTGTCGCGTGCGATGCGGCAGCCGCCGGAGACGATACAGTCGCGCAGCACGCACCCCGGCCCGATCTCGGTGCCGTCGAGGATCACGGCGCGCTCGACGGTGGCGCCGGAGCCGACCCGCACACCCTGGCCGAGCACGACCAGGCTGCCGACGTGGGCGTCGCGCTCGACGACCACGCCGCGCTCCAGCACGGCGGGGGGGATCGCGCGGCCGTGCACCTGCGCGTCGGGGGCGATCGCCAGCCACCCCTCGCCGAGGCGCTCGCGCAGCGCGGTGCGCACGTTGCCCTCGATGATGTCGAAGGTGCCCTGCAGGTAGCGCGCGGGCGTGCCGAGGTCGAGCCAGTAGCGTTCGGAGGGGTAGCCGTAGAGGCCGTGCTCGACCAACCGGGGCCACACTTCGCGCTCGATGGACACGTTGCGCTCGGGGGGCACCAGCTCGAGCAGCGCGCGCTCCAGCACGTAGGCGCCGGCGGAGATCAGGTTGGTGTTGATCTGATCGGGGGAGGGCTTCTCCAAAAAGCCGGACACCGAGCGGTCGTCGTGCAGGTGCACCAGCCCGTAGGCGGTGGGATCGTCGACGGGCACCAGCGCCAGGGTGGCGCGCGCGTGGGTGCGCCGGTGCTGGGCGATCTGCTCGGTGAGGTCGATGTCGGTGAGCACGTCGCCGTTGAGCATGAGGAAATGCTCGTCGAGCATGGGCTCGGCGAACTTGAGCGCGCCGGCGGTGCCGCGCGGGTCGGGCTCCTCGCAGAAGCGCAACCGCACGCCGTACCGGGAGCCGTCGCCCAGCACGTTGCGCACACTGGTGGCGAGAAAGCCGCACGACATGATCACGTCGTCGATCCCGTGGGAGGCCAGCCATTCGAGCATGTAGGCGATCAGGGGCCGGTCCACCAGGGGCACCACCGGCTTGGGCACGGTGGATGTGAGGGGACGCAGCCGCGTGCCCTCGCCGCCGACGAGGATCACCGCCTGCATCGGGCCATTCGGGCGAGGGCGAGGGCGAGGCTCACCGCGGGCATCGGGCCATAGGGTGGCAGACGGGCGCGCTCAGCGCCGGCCGATGCCCTCGTAGGTCAGCCCCGCGGCGCGCACCGCGGCGTGGTCGAGCGCGTTGCGCCCGTCGATCACGAGGGTGCCGGCCATCTCGCGCGCGACACGCGCCCAGTCGAGCGCGACCAGCTCGGGCCACTCGGTGACCAGCACCAGCGCGTCGGCGTGGGCGATCGCGTGGTGACTGGAATCGGCGTAGTGCAGGTCGGGCATCAGCTCGCGCGCCTGGGGCTCGGCGATCGGGTCGTAGGCGCTGACCTGCGCGCCCTCGGCCTGCAGGCGCGCGGCGAGCACCAGCGAGGAGGCCCCCCGCATGTCGTCGGTGTGGGGCTTGAACGCCAGCCCCAGCAGCGCCACCCGCCGGCCGGCGAGCTCCCCGAGGTGGTCCTGCAGCTTGGACACCACCCGGCGCTTCTGCAGCTCGTTGACCTCCGTGACCGCGTTGAGCAGCTGGAAGTGATAACCGGAGTTGCCGGCGAGCAGCTTCAGCGCGCTGACATCCTTGGTGAAGCAGCTGCCCCCATACCCGATCCCGGCGTGCAGGAACTTGGGCCCGATGCGCGCGTCGAGGCCCATGCCGCGCGCGACCTCGACCACGTCGGCGCCGGTTTTCTCGCACACGTTGGCGATCTCGTTGATGAACGAGATCTTGGTGGCGAGGAACGCGTTGGCGGCGAGCTTGATCATCTCGGCGGAGGCGATGTCGGTGCGCACGAGCGGCGCGCCCAGGGGCGAGTACAGCTCGATCACCGCGTCACCGGCCCAGTCGCGGTCGTCGCCGACCACCACGCGATCGGGGTGCAGGAAGTCGTGCACCGCGGAGCCCTCCTTGAGGAACTCGGGGCAGGAGACGTAGCGCAGGCCGGTCTTGCCGGTGTCGCGGAACACGCGCTTGATCGAGAGGCCGGTGCCGCAGGGCACGGTGGACTTCATCACCAGCGCGTGCTCGCGCGAGGGCGGCATCGCGCCGACCACCTGGTGCACCGCGGAGAGGTCGGCGTCGCCGGAGTGGGTGGGCGGCGTGCCGACCGCGACAAACAGCAGGCGCGCGTGCTCGAGCGCCGGCGTGAGCTCGGTGGAGAAGTGCAACCGCGCGCGGTTGCGCGCCAGCAGCTCCTCCAGCCCGGGCTCGTGGATCGGCACCTCCCCGCGCTGCAGGC
>WQXW01000201.1 GCA_009781575.1 Solirubrobacterales bacterium | reverse complement strand
CGGTGGCGCCTCGCCCGCCAACACCCAACTCGCGCGCTCCTATGAGAGCTATCAACTGGCCACCGGCGTGTACGAAGAGACCCGCTCGCTCGGCACCCCCACCTACGGAACCGGCTACTACCCCAAAGGCTCCCTGGGCCCGCAGCTGCAGCTCGCCGCGTTCCTGCTCGCCGCCAACCTCGGCACGCGCGTGATCACGGTGCACTGGGGCTCGTTCGACACCCACGGCCACGAGCTCGCCCAGGAGGATCCCCAACTGAAGGAGCTGTCGGTCTCGCTCAGCGCCTTCCTCGCCGACCTGAAGGCGCGCGGGATCGACAACCGCGTCAGCGTGCTCATGTTCTCCGAGTTCGGCCGCCGCGTGCACGAGAACGCCTCGCAGGGCACCGACCACGGTGCCGGCGGGCTGATGATGCTCGCCGGCACCCCCGTCAAGGGCGGACTCGCCTCACCGTTCCCGGGCCTCTCCACGCTCGATCAGGTGGGCGACCTGGTTGTGGCGACCGACTTCCGCTCGGTCTACCAGGAAACGATCAGCCACTGGCTCGGCGGCGATCCCGCCGCGGTACTCCCCGGAGGCGGCTCGTTCCCCGAAATCACGCGCTACGACGGCACAACCGGGCTGTTCCATTGACCGCGCGCGCACTCGTCGCCGCGCTCGCCCTGGCCGCGGGCGCGAGCGCCGGCGGCGCCATCGGCGTGGGCGCCTCCACCGGGGTCGGCCCCCCTGCCGGCGTGGGCGCCTCTGCCGGAGTGGGCCTCTCTGCCGGAGTGGGACCCCCTGCCGGAGTGGGCGCCTCCGTCGGGGCGGGCATTTCGGCCCGGGCCGGCGCCTCGGCCGGTGCACGAGCGCCCCGCTACATCACGATCAAATGCCATTCGCGCCGCCGCGGCCGCCGCCACGGGTGCCGGGTCCAGCGCTGTCGTCGGCGCCACCATCGCCGCTGCCCGGCCGCGAGGCGGCCGGCGCGGGGGCGCGGACCGGCCCACCCGGCGCCCGGTGGGAGGACCGTGACCCCACCGGCGGGCGGCACGCCTGGGGCCGGCACGCCTGGGGCCGGCACGCCCGGGGCGGGCACGCCCGGCGGCGCGACGGGCGCCACAACGACGTCGACCACGAGTGGCGCCACAACTACGACCACCACCTCCCAGTCGCTGCCCAGCCGACTCGAGGTCGACGAGAACGACCAGGGCTCGCTTCCGACTCCCTACTCGCTCTCACCCAGCCACAACCCGGTCGCCGCGGGCAAACTGGAATTCAACGTGTACAACTTCGGCCAGGACGGCCACACCTTTGCGATCCACGAAGCCGACGGGCATCAGGTCCAGGCGCCGGTCGCGGTGCCGGCCGGCCAGAGCGGTACCGCGGTGACGGTGAATGTGACCCTACGGCCGGGCACCTACGTGCTGCTGTGCACCCTGCCCGGGCACGCGGGGCTCGGGATGCACGCGACCCTGACCGTCCAGTAGCGCCACGCCGGTCGCCGGTCGCCGGTCGCCGGTCGAGGCGCCGGTCGCGCTCCGGCCGTTGCGTGTTTTGTTTTTGGGATTGGTTCCGCGCGGAAGGAATCCTCTTTTTGAATCCCCCAACGGCGCCTCAGACAGATGTGTTCTGAGCCGCGCGCGGGATTCCGTGCGGGCCCGGGCGGGCATGGGGACTTGATCGGATTGGATCGTGGGGTCCTCGATCGGCGGGGGGACGCCGCGGCTATCGTGGCTGGTGGTGGCTGACGAGGGGTTTCCGGCGCAACTGTGGGCGATCGCCGACCTGTTCACGCCGATGGCGGTGCGGGTGGCGGCCACGCTTCACCTGGCCGATCACCTCGCCGCGGGGGCCGACTCGCTGGGGGCGCTCGCCGAGTGCACCGGCAGCGATCCCGACGCGCTGGGCCGACTCGTGGATCACCTGGTCACCGTCGGCGTGCTGCGCCGCGGCGACCCCGGGACCCTCTCGCTCACCGCGCTGGGGGAGCAGCTGCGCGAGGGGCACCCCGGCGACGGGCGCGCTTGGCTCGACATCGAGGGCGCGGTGGGCCGCGCCGAGCTCTCCGCGGTGCGCCTGCTCGACACGGTGCGCACCGGGCAACCCGCCTTCCCGCTGATGTACGGGCGCCCGTTCTGGGAGGACCTCACCGCGCAGCCGGCTCGCGCGGCGTCGTTCGACGCGCTGATGGCCTCGCGCCTTCGCCTCGAGGCGCCGCAGCTCGCGGCCGGCTATGACTGGGCGGCCCTCGGCCATGTGGTCGACGTGGGCGGCGGCAACGGCACGCTGCTGGCCGCGATCCTCACCACCCATCCGGGCGTGCGCGCCACGCTCGTCGATCTCGCCGGCCCGGCCGCGGCCGCCGCGCGCACGCTCGCTCACGTGGGCGTGGCCGAGCGCTGCGAGATCGTGGTGGGCAGCTTCTTCGGGCCGCTGCCCGCGGGCGCCGACGCCTACCTGCTCTCCGGCGTGGTGCACGACTGGGACGACGAGCACGCGCTGGCGATCGTGCGCCGCTGCGCCGAGGCCGCCGGCCCCACGGGTCGGGTGCTCGTGATCGAGGAGGGGCTGAACGAACACGGCGCCGGGGCCGAGCTGCGCACCGAGATGAACCTGCGCATGCTCGCCTACACCGGCGGGCGCGAGCGCACGCTGGGCGAGTTCGAGCGGCTCGCCGCCCACGCCGGCCTGTGCGTGGGCGCGGTTCAGCGCGTCACGCGTCATCGCAGCGTGATCGAGCTGCGCGCCGCCTGAGGGCCGGCTCGTGGTTGTGGGCGCGCGCCTTCACGGGCGGAGCCGGCGCGGGGTCGGCCCTATCATTCCCTCCAGGATGCGCGGACGCTCGATCCTGGCGGCGCTCTCGGTGCTCCCGCTGGCGCCGCTCGCGCTCGCGGCGCCCTCCGCCGGCGCCGCCGCGGCCACGCCCGGGCCGAGCGGCTCCGCGCCCGCCACGCTGCCGGGGGCCGCTCAGCCGCCGGGCGCGCCGGGGGGCTCGACAGTCGCGCCGCCGGCGGCGGCGGCGCAACCGCTGGGGTCTCCGCCACGCAAGCCGAGCACCAGGCGACGGGCGGACGAGATCCTGTCCAACGAAAGGACGTTCACGCGCTGGGCCTACGTGGCCCGGATGGGCGCGATCTACCGGTACCCGTCGGCGTCGTCTCGGCCCGTCACAAAGCTGCGCTGGTACACGCCGGACGGCTTTCGCGAGATCTATCTGCTGCTGCGGGCCCACTGGGACGCGCAGGGACAGGAGTGGGTGGAGCTGCGCATTCCGATGCGCCCCAATGGGAAGACGGGCTGGGTCCGCCTCAGCGATCTGGGCAGCTTTCACATGGACCATCAAATGGTCGTGATCAACCGCGAGCGGCTGCGGATGTACTTCTTCTCCCACGGCCGCCTGCTGTGGAGCGCGCCGGTTGGAGTGGGAAAACCGAGCACTCCGACCCCAGCGGGGAATTTCTGGATCACCGAGCGCTACAAGATCGCGGAATCGTCGTCGGGCTATTGGCCCTACGCCTTCGGCACCTCCGACTACTCGACGTTGAGCAACTGGCCGGGCGAAGGGGTGGTGGGCATCCACGGGCCCTACTACGCGCCGGAACAGATCCCCGGGTATATCTCACACGGCTGCGTGCGCCTGCACGTGCCCGACGACTTCTGGTTCGCCGCGCACGTCACGCTCGGCACCCCCCTGCACGTCGTCTAGCGTGGCAGCCAAAAGAAGAGGCGCACCCGCCTGCCTTCCAGGCGGGTGCGCCTCGAGTGCGCCTACCGAACAGCCGCGGTCCTGCGATCGCGGCTGCTTGCGGCCGTGGCCGCTACCTCGTCGGACCCCTCCCCGGATCGGTGATCGCCAGCGAGAAGTGATCTTCAGAGCCCGAGAACGCCGCGCTGAGCTGCTGGCCCAGGGCGGTGTCTTCGGGTGTGGCTGCTTTGTTGCCGGGCGCCCCACAGGAGATCTGCGGGATCGTGGTCGTGCCGGAGAACTGCCAGTTGGGGGCCAGCACTTCTTCCAGGTCCAGCTTGTCCGAGAGAGCGAGCGAGACCGGTGCTTCGGTTTCGCAGGAGATCGGCTTGTTGTTGATCTTGGTGAAGCCGATCTTCACCTTCAGCGGAGCGCTCAGCTGTGCCAGCCCTTCGCTGTCGGCGCTCGTGGCGGACAGTTCGCCCACCGGCGTGACCGAGATGCCGAGGCTCGCCTGGCCCTGCGATCCGCCGAGCGCCACCGAGCTTTCGGCGCTGGGCACCGAGATCGATCCGGAGATCGAGCCGGTGAGCGTTTCGTGGTTGACTTCGCCGGAGGCGCTGTAGGTCGCGCCGCCCGGCAGCGCCACCGCCTGGCCGCCGTTGTTGTCGGTCAGGATGTTGCCCGACACGCTCGCGCCGTTGAACCGCGCCTTCTCGATGTGGTGCGGCGGCGTGGAGGCGAAGAACACGTTGTGCTGCAGGCTCGCGCGCG
>WQXW01000200.1 GCA_009781575.1 Solirubrobacterales bacterium | reverse complement strand
ACGATCGACGACCGCGGGCTCACCGCGCTCTCCTGCGCCGCCGCCGATCTGTGCGTCGCCCTCGATGAAGGGGGCGAAGCGCGCATCGGCTCAGAACCCCAGCGCGCCTTCGGCTGGCGCGGTGCCACGATCGACCCCGCCGGCGGCGCGACGCCCGCCACCGCGCCCAGCGGGATCTCCTGCCCGAGCGCCACGCTGTGCGTGGCCGTCGACGGTGCCGGCAACATCGTCAGCTTCGATCCGAGCGCCCCCTCGCAGCCGTCGATCCTCACGCACGTCGACCCCACCGCTCTGCGCGCGGTCTCCTGCGCCTCCGAAGGGCTGTGCGTGGCGGTCGACGCCGCCGGCGCCGCGCTCTCTTCGACCGCGCCCGGCGCCGGCGCGCAGGCGGGCTGGCGGCGCACGCAGATCGATCCCGCGGGCAGCGCGCTCACCGCCGTCTCCTGCATCCCCAGCGGGTTGTGCGTGGCGGTCGACGCCGCCGGCGCCGCGCTCGCCAGCAACGACCCCGCCAGCGCCACGCCCGCCTGGAGCGCGATGGCCACCGGCGCCGCCGGCGGGCTGCAGGGGCTCTCCTGCGCCCCCTCGGGACTGTGCGCCGCGGGCGACGCCGGCGGGTCGGTGCTGCTCAGCGACGACGCCGGCGCGCTGCCGCCGCAGTGGAGCCCCAGCGCGCTCGGCGCGCTCTCGCTCGTCGCGATCTCCTGCCGCGCCGAGGGTCTCTGTATCGCGCTCGACGCCGGCGGCCACGCGCTGCGCGGCCTGGTGCCGCCACCCGGCGCCACCACCGGCGCCGCCACGGGGATCACCGCCGCCGGCGCCACGCTCACCGGCTCCGTCAACCCGGTGGCCGCGCTGCTGAGCGAATGCCACTTCGAATACGGCACCACCACCGGCTACGGGCTGAGCGCCCCCTGCCAGCCCCTCCCGCCGCCGGGCGAATGGCCCGCGGCGGTCGCCGCCCCGCTGACCGGCCTGCAGCCGGGCGCCACCTACCACTACCGCCTCGCCGCCGCCAACCTCGGCGGCGCCGCCGCCGGGGCCGACGCCACCTTCAAGACCCCCGGCGTCGGCGTCGTGCACCCAAGCCCCTCGATCGCCGGCGTGCCGGCCGTCGGCGACCGCCTGCACTGCCTGCCGGGCACGCCCGCCGGGGTCACCGTGACGCTGGCCTACCAGTGGCTCAGGGACGGCAAACGCATCTCCGGCGCCACCTCCTCGCTCTACAAAGTCCAGCGCGCCGACGCGCGCCACCACCTCCAGTGCCACGTGACCGCCACCAACAGCGCCGGCAGCGCGAGCGCCTCGAGCGCCTATGTCGCGGTGCCCAAGCAGGGGATCGCCGCCGCCGCCGGGGAGACCCATGTCGGAAAGGCGGTCGTCAGCCACCGCGCCGTGACCCTCACGGTGAAGTGCTCCGTGAGCGCCGCCGGCGCCTGCCAGCTGACCGTGCGCCTGAGCGTCAGCGAGCTGCTGCGCGGCCACGCGATCGCGGGGGTCTCCTCGGCCAGGACACCACTCCCCCGCGCGCGGCTGCAGGCCGGCGTGCGCCAGACCACCGTGAGCGTCGGCCAGGCGCGCGTGCGACTCGCCAAGGGCCAGAGCCGCACCGTGTCGGTCGCGCTCAACGCCACCGGCCGGCGACTGCTGGCGCGCTTCAAGCGGCTGCCCGTGCGCCTCTCCGTCTACGGAACCGTCGTCGGCGCGATCAGCGGCTCGCTGGCCAACCAGCGGCTGCTCATCCACTGATGCCCGCCCGCCTGCGGCTCGCGCTGGCGGCGGCGCTCGCCGCGGCGCTCGCGGCGATCTGCGCCGGATCGCCGCCCGCGCTCACGGCCTCCGGCGCCGCCGCCCACGCGCTCCCCCTCGCCCACGCGCCACGCGTGGCCGCCCGCCCCAGCCGCGCACCGCGCGCGCAGGCTCACCCCAGCGCGCGCTGGACGCTGCAGAGCATCTCCCCCACCCCCTACATGGGCTGGGACACCTACTTCGCGCTCAGCGCGCGCTTCAGCGAGTCGACGATCCTCACCGAGGCCGGCGAGCTGATCGCGCGGGGGCTCGCGCACGACGGCTACCGCTACGTGTGGCTCGACGCCGGGTGGTGGCAGGGCGCGCGCACGCGCCGCGGCGAAATCGAGGTCAACCCCGCGCAGTGGCCCCACGGGATCGCCTGGCTGGCGCGCACGCTGCACGCCGCCGGCCTGCGCCTGGGTGTCTACACCGACGCCGGCTCCAACGGGTGCGGCGGCGCCTACGAGGGCAGCTACGGCCACTACCAGCAGGACGTCAACACCTTCGCCCGCTGGGGCGTCGACGCGGTGAAGGTCGACTTCTGCGGCGGCATCCAGCAGCGCCTGAGCCCCAAGAACGCCTACACCGCCTTCCACGACGCGATCGTGCACAACTCGAGCCACCGCCCGATCCTGCTGTCGATCTGCAACTTCCTCGAACCCGGCCAGTACCTGAGCGACGTGCCCAAGTACAACGGCTCCTCCTTCACCTCCTACACCTTCGGGCCCCACATCGCCAACAGCTGGCGCACCGACACCGACGTCGGCGACCCCGGCTACGTGCCCTTCTCGCAGGTGCTGCGCAACCTCGACGCCGACGCCGCGCACCCCGAAGCGGCTGGCCCCGGCCACTGGAACGACCCCGACTACCTGGGCCCCGATCAGGCGCTCACCGCCACCCAGTTTCGCACGCAGCTCTCGATGTGGGCGATGGTGGCCGCGCCGCTCATGATCTCCGACAACCTCGACACGATGTCCCCCGCCAGCCAGGAAGCGCTCCAGAACCGCGAAGTGATCGCGGTCGACCAGGACCCCGCCGGCGTGCAGGGCCTGCTCGTCTCCTCCTCCGAAGCCGGCGCGCAGGTGTGGGAGAAGCCCCTCAGAGACGGCTCGCGCGCGGTCGCGCTGCTCAACCGCTCCGGCGGCCCGCTCACGATCTCCACGAGCGCCTCGCTGGTGGGCATGCCACCCGCGCCCGAATACACGGTGCGCAACCTGTGGGCCCACACCTCCTCGACCACCAGCGGCGCGCTCGAAGCGCAGGTGCCCGCCGACGGCACCGCCCTGTTTCGCCTCCACGCGCGCGGCGGCTGAGCGCCCGGGCCGGGCCCGCCCACCCGCCGGCGCTCAGCGGGGCTCGCGCCACATGGGCCACACCCGCGGCCCGCGCGGCAGGCGCAGCTCAGCGCTCACGCGGAACCCGTGGCGCGCGTAGAAGTCGATGTTGCGCTCCTTGGAGGACTCCAGATAGGCGCCCACACCGTCGGCGTCACAGCGCTCCAGGACCGCCGCCAACAGCGCCGATCCGAGCCCCCTCCCCTGCCGCGCCGGCTCCGTGCCGAGCACCGCGAGGTAGAAGTGCGCAGGCTGCGCGGGGTGGCGCCGCTCGATCCCCAACAGGCCCGCCACGACCAGCGGCGCGCGCACCAGCAGCCGCGGGCGCAGCACACCCGCCGCCAGCTGGAGGTCCTCCCGCACGGTCGTGCGCCAGTGCCCCGGCGGCGCCCACAGCGCCGCGCACTCGAGCGCCGGCGTGGTCCACACCTCGCCGTGCGCCATCAGCTGGCGCAGGCGCGTCGCGTGGAAGCGCTCCAGCATCGCCGGCCGCAGCGCCTGCGGAGGGCAGGACCAGCACGCGATCGGGTCGTCGAGAAAGGCCCGCGCCAGCATGCGCGCGAGCGCCGGCACATCGCCCGGCGCGGCGCGGCGCGCGATCGACTGCTCTTCCACCGGCGCCATGATCGCCGATCCCCGCTCAGCCGCGCAGCTCGCCCATCGTGAAGAGCGCGCGCAGCTCGAGGCCCTCGGCCGCCAGGCGCTCGCGCCCCCCCATTTCGCGGTCCACCACGCACAGGACCGCCTCGACGCGCGCGCCCCGCGCGCGCAGCTGCGCGCACGACTCGATCACCTGGCCCCCGGAGCTGACCACGTCCTCGACCACCGCCACGCGCAGGCCCGCGAGCGGCCCGCCCTCGGCGAGCCGCCCGGTGCCGTAATCCTTGGCGCGCTTGCGCACGAAGCGCGCCGGCAGGCCCGTCACCTGCGAGAGCACCGTCGCCAGCGGCACGCCCCCCAGCTCGAGGCCCGCCAGCGCCTGCGCGCCGGGCGGCAGGAGCCCCGCCAGCGCGCGCGCGACCTCGAGCAGCAGCTCCGGATCGGCCTCCAGCAGGTACTTGTCGAAGTACTCCCCGCTGAGCGCGCCGGAGCGCAGGCGGAACTCCCCCGTCAGGTGCGCGCGCTCGTACAGACGCCGCGCCAGGGTGAGGTGTGGGCTCGTCGCGGGCTCCCGCATCGCGGGCCCACCTTAGACCTCGGGAGCACAGCGGGGCGGGAGCGATCGCCCACGGGAGCGACGACCCGCCGCGCGCCGCGCCGCGCCGCGCCGTGCCGCGCCGTGCGGGCTCGAACACACCTGTCGGAGGCGCCGTGGGGGGATTTTGTTT
>WQXW01000199.1 GCA_009781575.1 Solirubrobacterales bacterium | reverse complement strand
CCGCGATCTCCTCGCGCGCCGGCACGCCGCTCGCACCGCGCGCGGCCGGGGGCGGTGAGGAGCAGCTGGCGTTTGCGCTCGCGTGCGAGGCTGCACGCGAGCGGCTCGTGGTCTCCTACGCGCGCCGGGGCACCGGCGACAGCCGCCCGCGCCTGCCGTCGATCTTCTTTCGCGAGCTGGCCTCGCAGCTGACGGGGGAGCGCGTCTCGGCCGAGCGGGCGCCGCTGCTCGCCAGGGAGGACGTCGAACGCATACCCGGCAATGCGATCGCCGCGCCGATACCCGGCGGGCGCCTCGCGCGCGATACCGCCGTGGTGAACGCCGCCGCGGCGGACGCGATCTCCGAGAGCGAGCGCGATCGCACCTTCCTGCAGGCGCGAGTCACCGCCCCGATCGCAATCGCGACCTTCAGACGCGCTGCCCCGGCGTTCGACCGCGCCCTGCGCGCGGGCGCCGCGCGCCGCGGGGGCCACTACTCGGAGTGGGACGGCGCGCTCGGAGGCGCCGCGCTGGAGGCGATCGCCGCGCTGATCCCGGCCACGCGCGTCTTCTCGCCGACCGCGCTGGAGAGCTATGCCACCTGCCCGCAGAGCTTTTTGATGGGGGACGTGCTGCGGATCAGGGCCGTCGAGGAGCCCGAGCGCACCGTCAGGATCGACGCGCTGCGGCGCGGCAATCTCCTGCACCGCATCTTTCAGCGCTTCCAGGAGGAGTGCGAGGGCGCCGGGCCCGCGGCGCTCGCGACCGATGCCGAGTCCCGCATGCGCGCGATCGCCGAGCAGGAGTGCGAGGCCGCGCAGGGGAGGGGGGAGACGGGATATCCCGCGATGTGGGAAGCCGACCGGTTGGAGGTGATCGAAGACTGCCTGCGCTGGTTGGAGATCGAACGCGAGGACCCGGACACCAGGGAGCTGCCGCTGGGCGCCTGCGAGGCGCGCTTCGGCCGCCGCCGTCCGGGCGAGCGCGACGGCGCCCTCTCGCGCGATGCGCCGCTCGAGATCCCGACTGGAGATCGCGTGCTCTCGCTCGCGGGTCGCATCGACCGCATCGCCTGGGACGCCGAGCCGCCCAGGCGTTTTCGCGTGATCGACTACAAGAGCGGCCGCGTGCGCGACGAGAAGCCCGGCCAGCTGCAGGGCGGGCGCATGCTGCAGCTGCCGCTCTATGTGATGGCCGCCGCGCAGCTGCTCGGCATCGACGCGAGCGCCGGCGAGGCCGCCTACGCCTATGCCACGCGGCGCGGCGGCTTTCGCACGGTCGCCTGGGAGAGCGGCGAGCTCGCACAGCGCCACGATGAGCTGGTCGAGCTGCTCGGCGCGATGCTCAAAGCCATGGATCGCGGCGACTTCATGGTGGCGCCGTGGAAGGCCGACACGGCGTGCCGTTACTGCGACTTCGACCCCATCTGTCCGACCGCGCGCGGGGCCTATCTCGAGCGCCGGCAGGGCGACGAGCGACTCGAACGCTGGGCGCAGGAGATAAGGAGCGCGACATGAGCGTGACCGCGCTCGGCGACCAGCGTGCCCGCGAGCGGATCGCGCACGATCTCGACGCGAACCTGTGCGTCGAGGCCGCCGCCGGGACCGGCAAGACGACCGTGCTGGTCGAGCGGGTCACCAGTCTGCTGGCGAGCGGAAGGGCCAGCGCGCAGGAGCTGGTCGTGATCACCTTCACCGAGAAGGCCGCCGCCGAGCTGTCCTCGCGCGTGCGCGACGCGCTGGAGCGACGTGCGGCGGACTGCGCGGGCGAGGAGCGCGAGCGCCTGCTGGGCGCCGCGCGCGAGCTCCACCTCGCCCACATCGAGACGATTCACAGCTTCGCCGCCGCACTCCTGCGCGAGCGCCCCGTCGAGGCGGGCATCGATCTGCTGTTCGAGGTGCTCGACGAGCTCCCGGCCGAGCTGGGGTTCGAGCGGGCCTACGAGCGCTTTCAGGATGAGCTGCTCTCACAACCGCGCCCAGAGCTCGAGCTCGCGCTGCGCCGCGGCTTCGGCCTCGCCGAGCTGCGCGAAGCGTGCGAGCACCTGCACACATACCGCTACCTGCTGCCGCTCGCGCACGCGCAGTCCGCCGGCCGGCCGCTGGAGGCCGTGATCGAAGTGCTCGGGCGAATCGCGGATGAGCTTCGCGAGATGCTGCTGCAACATCAGCCAGGTGAGGACCGCGCGGTCCCTCACGTCGAGGGCATCATCGAGTGGGTGGGGGAGCTGCAGGCGCTGTCGCCCTCCGAGCAGGAGCGGCACCTTCTCTTTCACAGGGCCGCTGCCACGCACCTCGGCAGGGGAACCGACGCAAACTGGGCCGGCGAAAAGCGGCGCATGATCGACCTGCAGCGCGAATACCGCGACACGGTCGAGCGGGCGGGCATCGAGCTTCGCAGCGATGCGCTGCTGGGGGTGCTCCCACACATCGAGCGGTTCGTCGCCGACTACGCGGAGGAGCGAAAGCGGGCGGGGCGGGCGGACTTCGACGATCTGCTCTTCTGGGCGCGCGATCTGCTGGGGTACAGCGAGGCGGCCCGTGGCTACTTCCGCAGACGCTTTCGCGCGGTGCTGATCGACGAGTTCCAGGACACCGACCCGGTGCAGGCCGAGCTGGCGCTGCTGCTCACGAGCGATGAGGAGCCGGGCGACGACTGGTATGAGCTGCGCCCGGGACGCGGGCGCCTGACCGCGGTGGGCGACCCCAAGCAGTCGATCTACCGCTTTCGCCGCGCCGACATGGCGCTGTACGACCGGGTCAAGCACGGCGCGCTCGCGGAAGGCGTGGAGGAGATCTCGAGCAACTTCCGCTCCAATCGCCAGCTGCTGACCGCGCTCAACGCCGCGTTCGACCGGATCCTGATCGCCGAGCGCGAGGTCCAGCCGGGCAACGTCGCGTTCGCGCACCCTCCGGGCTGCGCCGAGGCGATGCGTGCTCCGATCGTGCTCGCGGAGGGATCCGCGAAGGGCAACGCGGATGCGATCCGCGCGGAGGAGGCTCGCGTGATCGCGGCGCTGCTCCAGCGCGCGCGAGCGGAGGCCTGGGAGGTGCGCGAGCGCGGTGCGCAGGAACACTTGCGGGCCTGTGGCTGGGGCGACATGACGGTCCTGCTGCCCGCGCGCACGGGGGTCGAGCACTACGAGCAGGCGCTGGCGGAGGCGGGGATCCCCTACCGCCACGAGGGGGCGCGCGACTTCTTCCGCCGCGATGAGGTGCGCGACCTGATCTGGGTGCTGGCCGCGGTGGACGACCCGACCGACCGCGTGGCGCTCGTGGGAGCGCTTCGCTCGAGCGCGTTCGCGGTCAGCGATCAGGAGCTCGTGCTCCACGTGTCCGACGTGGGCCATCTCTCCTACCGCTCCCCGGCGCGCGGCCCCAGCGAGCCGGTCAACGCGGCGTTCGAGGAGCTGCGCGACCTCCACGCGCTGCGCCGCTCGGTCTCGCTCGCCGAGCTGGTGCGGAGGGGGGTGGAGCGCACGCGGCTGGTCGAGTTCGCCCTCACCCGCAGGGACGGCGAGCAGGGCGCGGCCAACCTGCTGGCGATCGTGGAGGACGCGCGCCTGTTCGCCGCGGCCGGTGGTGGCGGCCTTCGCCCCTTCATCCGTCACCTGCGCGGCTCCATGGACCGCGAAGCGATCGAGATCGAAGCCACCATCGCCGAGGAGGTCGACGACGTCGTGCGGATCATGACCATGCACGGCGCCAAGGGCCTGGAGAGTCCGATCGTGGCGCTCGCCAACCTGGGCTCCCACCTCGCCGCCCCCCGCGACCCCGTGCCGCGCGAGCGCGAGTCGTCCCTGCACTTCCGCGTCGGCTCGGCCAGCGCGGGGCGCCACCACTTCGCCACCCCCGGCTACGAGGAGGCCTGGGAAGCCGAGAGGGCGCAGATCGACGCCGAGCGTCTGCGGCTGCTCTACGTGGCCGCGACCCGCGCGCGCGACCGCCTGTTGGTCCCGTGCGTGGTGGGCAGGGAGAGCGCGAAGGGCCTGCTCGGCGAGCTCGTGGGAGCGCTGCCGTGCGACGACGCGGCGCTCGTCAGCGTGGTGGACGCCGACGATCTCGCCCCGCCAGCGGTGGGGGAGCCGGACGATCGCGCGATCGAGGAGTCCGAGATCGCCGCGGGAGTCGAGGAGCGCAGCGCGTGGCTTCTGTCGCGCCAGAGCCTGCGCGAGCACGCCGCCCGCGAGCGCGAGATCGAGACGGCATCGAGCCGCGAGCGCGCGAGGGGTCCGCTCGCGGCGGAGGTCGTGACGTTCGACGCTGCGCTGCTGGTTCACGACGAGCCGCCGATCCCGGTCGGCGACGCGGTGCACATGGTCATGGAGCGCGTGAGCCTGCCGGGCGCGGGGGATCTGCAGGAGATTGTCGAGGACGTCTGCCTGGAGGGCGACATCGCTGAGCGGATCGAGGAGGTCGCGGCGATGTGTCATGCGTGCCTGCGCTCGCCGGCGCTGCAGAGCGCCCTGGCCACCGGCGCATGGTGG
>WQXW01000198.1 GCA_009781575.1 Solirubrobacterales bacterium | reverse complement strand
GTTTTTGCTTGCCACACTGATCAAGTCGATCAAAGCGGCAAGCGCAAATGAACACCCGGCCCCCTCCACCGCCTCCACCGACTGCCGTCGAGCAAGTCATATCGTTGGCGTCTGAGTTGTGCTCCGGTTGCGTCCCTCCAGGAGAGCGCACCCAAAACGAAAGGCCGTCGGTCAGCCACTCATGCGCAGTGGCAAGGGCACCACGGGCGCGACCTCCGGCGCGAGGTGCCCGCGCAGCCGCCGTTCGCCCAGCGACAGCGCGCGATCGGCGGCGAACAGCGCTGCGCAGCCCGGGCGCCAGCGGTGCCGGTCGAGCAGCGTCCGTTGCGTGTTTTGTTTTTTGGATTGGTTCCGCGCGGAACGAATCCTCAAAACGAATCCTCAAAACAAATCCCCCAACGGCGCCTCCGACAGGTGTGTTCGAGCCGGCGCCAGACTCACTCGATGAGTGCGATGTCGGCCTGCTCGGCGAGCTCCCCACGCGCTCCAGGACGCGTCCGATCGCGAGGGGCAGGGGCAAGGGCGATCACACTGAGCTCGCGGCCGCGCACGCGGTCATCGAAGAGCACGCGCGCCTCTTTCGATCGGTTCATCGGGCGGGCCGCACCAGAATCGCGCGGATCAGCGGTGACGCCGCGTGGCGTTGATCGGCGGTGATGAGCGTGTAGTCGTGCGCGAGGGCGGTCGCGGCAATCCAGAGGTCGTTTGTTGGGCGTCGTCCCGCAGCGCGCAACTCGGCGTACCGTGCGGAGACGATGTGATCGACCTCGACGACAGGCGCCTCCGCGAGCACAGCGGTGAGCAACCGCAGGCGCTGGGCGCGCGTGGAGTCGCCACTCGCCACCAGCACACCCGTCTGGAGCTCGCCGATCGTGATGACGCTGACCGTCCACGGCTCGTCGATCTCGGGCGTGATGCCGCCGACCAGGACACTGGTGTCGATCAGTGCCGTCAAGCGGGCCGGGGATCCGAGGCTTCCTCGATGTCTTCCTCGCGCATCTGGCGCAGCTGCGCCGGCCACCCAGTGTCGGGCGGTGCCTCGCTCAGGACCACCGCCAGTCGATCGGGTGCCGCCGGCGTGCGAGCACCGGTCAGCGGTCCCACCTCGGCCACCGGGCGGCCATCCACGGTGATCGTGAAGCGCTCTCCATGTTCGGCGCGCCGGAGCACGTCGCTGATCTGGTTGCGCAGCTGCCGCTGGGGGATCGTGACCGACGTGGAAGCCAGCGTAGCAGATCTGCTACGGCGCTGCGGGGCGGGCAACCTCACCACCGACGCCCACCTTGCGGCGCTTGCGATCGAGCACGGCGCGCTGCTTTGCTCCTGCGACCCCGACTTCGGCCGCTTCTCGGGCCTGCACTGGCAGAACCCCCTCGAACCCTGAGCGAGCCGTTCACTTGCGATCCGTGGTATAAGGGGGCCATGGGTTGGCTTCCGGGGGGAGCGGTGCCCAAGCGGCGACCCTCTCCCGCGACCGTGCTGTCACTGTTGGCGCTGTTCGTCGCGCTGGGCGGCACCGGCTATGCCGCTTCCGCGGGCGACTCACACGCTGCCCGGCACCATCCCGCGACGGTGACCCTCAACCGGCACCGCGGGCCCCGCGGTTTGCAGGGCATTCCGGGGCCGCGCGGTTCGCGGGGCGCGCCGGGGCCACGCGGCCAGTCCGGGCTGCAGGGGCTTCCGGGGCCGCCCGGCGCTCCCGGGCAAGCCGGGCAGATTGGCGTGCCGGGCCCCCCGGGCGTGCCGGGCGACGCGCGCGCGTACGCCTACGTGGAACCGCCCTGCAACGGATGTGGAGAACTGCCCTCCGGTTTCACACCGCTGAAGGCGTCGCGCAGCCACAACGTTGCGCTTGCGGGGCTCAGCGATGCCTACGGCACCAGTGTTCAGGGCAAGCCCCCCGGCACGTGGTGCTTCGTGCTGGAAGGCGGGGTGGAACCGAGCAGCGCCACGGTTGTGGCCAGCGCTGTACTCACAGAAGATGAGCGCTCCTCCGAGGTGAGCGCGGAGTGGGTTCCGAGTGCACCCGACTGCGCGACCGGCCAGATCGAGGTGAGAACCTTTGCCGCCACAATCAAGGACGGCTCCATCGTCCAGGAACCCGCCTATTCCGTTTCGTTCTCGTTCGTGGTCCTATCTCGGGCTCAGCCTCTCGCCGGCGGCGGCACGCCACCCAGCTTCGAAGGGCTCCAGAGCGCGTCCGCCTGCTCGCCAGTGGCGCGGCCGACGCCGTTTCACCTCACCTGGAAGCCCGCCACCGACCCCGTCACGCCGAGCTCGCAGATCGTGTACGACATCTTCCTCTCCCACACCCGTGGCGGCGAGGACTTCTCCCGCCCCACCTGGACCACGGCGCCCGGCGTCACGAGCTTCGAAACCCCCTCCGTGAGCGAACCCGCTTACTTCGTGGTGCGCGCGCGCGACCAGGCGGGCAACGAGGACCAGAACACGGTCGAGCGCGAAGGCCAAGACCCCTGCGAATAGGTTTGGGCGTGCGCGTTATATGTAACGTTCTGGGCATGTCGTCAACTCGCGACCGGGTACGCCAACACCGCGAACGCCTACGTCGCCAGGGGCTGCGCCCCCTGCAGATCTGGGTTCCAGACGTGCGAGCACCCGAGTTCGTCGCCGAGGCGCACCGCCAGTCGGGCGCAATCGCCTCGAGCAAGCGCGAGGCAGATGACCAGGCCTTCGTCGATGCGATCTCGACGAACGCCTCGGCAGGCTGCGCGACGACGAGCTCGTAACGCTGAGCCGGTCGCTCATCGTGTTCCTCGGGCTCGCCTCGGCCCCCCCGACCTGAGCCGCTTGGCGGCCGTGTACCGGACGATGGAAGCGTCGGTCCCAACGCGGTGAGTTTTCTGAACTGGCTGCTGGTCTCGGTCGCGCTGCTGGGCGCCATCTGGTGGACCTTCGCCCGCTCTCGCCACCCGCTCGCACTCGAGGTGGTGTCGGTGTGCGCGTTCCTGCTCGCGATCGCCACCGTCGCGGTGGAAGGCGCGCAGTGGCAGCTCTTGCCCTGGCAGGCGCTCGCGTTGGTCGAGCTCGTGCTGGTGGGGTTGCGACGGTGGCGCCCGGGCCCCACGCGCCCCTGGCAGCGCCTCACCGAACGCGGGTTCCTGCTCGCGGTCGTGCTGCTGGGCGCGTGGGCGCTCCTGTGGGCGATCACTCCCACGTTGCCCACGCCCGGTGGGCCCTACCACGTGGGCACCGAGGTGTTCCACTGGACCGACACCTCGCGCCACGAGCCGTGGGGCAGGACCTCCGAATACCGCCAGGTGGTCGCGCAGGCGTGGTACCCCACGAGCGCCACCCGCGGTCGCATGGCGCCCTACTTCGAAGAGACCGGCGAACTGCCCGAAATGGGCGGCATCCCCGAATTCGTGTTCTCTCACAACTTCGACGGGGTCCTCACCCACGGCTTCGTGGGCGCGGCGGTGAGCGACGCGCGCCCCAGGTGGCCGGTGCTGATCTTCTCACCCGCGCTGGAAGTGCCGCGCGAGATGTACACCGCGCTCTGCACGCAGGTGGCCAGTCGCGGTTATGTGGTGATGGCGCTCAACTCGACCTATGAGTCCGCCGTCACCACGCTCGCCAACGGCGAGGTCGTCGAAAGCGCGTTCCCCAAAAGCCCGTCCGAACAGCAGCTCTACGAACTGACCAAGACGCGCGCCGCCGACGCCGGCTTCGTGCTCGATCAGCTCGAACGGCTGGACGCGGTCGCGCCCCGCTCGCCGCTCGTGGGTCATCTCGATCTCGCGCACGTCGGCATGTTCGGGCACTCGATCGGGGGAGCCGCCACGATCCAGGCGCTCGCCGAAGATCCCCGCTTGCGGGTGGGCATCAACCTGAACGGCTCTCTGTGGGGGAGCCAGCCCAAGGAGCGCCTGACCCGGCCGCTGCTGTGGATCGAATCGGGCGAACGCCCGAGCCGCGAAGAAAAGGCCGGCCGCGAAGCGCTGCTCTCCGGGCTGACCGCCGGGGGCACGCTGCTCGCGATCAAGCACACCCTGCACATGAGCTTCAGCGACGAGCCGGCCTACGTGACCTCGCTCGGGCGCGCCATCTGGGGCGGGAGGGGCGGCATGGGCAGGACCTCGCTCGAGGCGATGACCACGATGACAAGCGAGCTGATCGCCGCATTTGCCGGCCCTCACCTGGGGGTGAGCGGGGGCCCCACGGTGGCCCAGGTGCTCGCCGCCCACAGCGCGCTGGAAGTGCAACGCGAAGTGGGCGTCCCAAGCAGCTCCTGACAGTTGGCAAGCCCGGAGTGGACCCGCCGCGGGCCTCGAGCCGCCGCATTCGAGGGCCTGCACGGGCGCAATAAAAATGTGCATCTTGCGGGAATCTGGCGCGGCCTCGAACACGCCTGTCCGAGGCGCCGTTGGGGGATTCAAAAAGAGGATTCGTTCCGCGCGGAACGAATCCTCAAAACAAAACACGCAACGGCCGCTGCTCAGGACCGGCACCCGCTGGAGC
>WQXW01000197.1 GCA_009781575.1 Solirubrobacterales bacterium | reverse complement strand
TTCGGAGCCTCGTTGGGGATCTCTACGCTCCACCTGGCCTCCGCGCTGCGCGACTGCGGCGGCGGCTCGCTGATCACCACCGAGCTGCTCCCCGGCAAGGCCGACGCCGCGCGTGCCAACCTCGCGGAGGTCGGCCTCGACGATCTCGTGGAGTTGCGGGTGGGCGACGCGCTGAACACGCTCGCGCAGCTGGACCGCGACGTGGACATGGCCTTCCTCGACGGGCGCAACGACCTGTACCTCGACGTGCTGGGCCTGCTGGAGCCGCATCTGGGCAGCGCCGCGCTCGTCGTGGCGGACCTGAGCGCCGACGACCCCGACCTGATCCCCTATCTGGAGCACGTCCGCGATCCGGCCAACGGATACGTCTCCGTCGAGCTCCCGCTCGCCGCCGGGGTCGAGGTGTCGGTGCGCGTGTCCCCCGCGAAGGAGCCGCCACAGCGGTGAGCGCGTGCGCGACGACCGGCACCACACAGCGCGCGCGCCAGTTTCGTGTTCTGTTTTGCGGATTCATTCCGCGCGGAACGAATCCTCTTTTTGAATCCCCCAACGGCTCCTCCGACAAGCGTGTTCGAGGTCCCGCGCGCCAGACTCCCGCAAAATGCGCATTTTCACCGCGGGCCCGGGCGGGAACCCCACGCCCCCCTTCCGCGAGGCGGCAGGTCACAATCGGCGCGATGCGCACGTGGCGGCGGTGCCCGAGGCCGAGCGCTGGCGGCGCCATCCGGGCTTCCTCCACGTGCGCGCGGTGCTCGCCCAGCGGCGGTCCGCCGGGCTCGGGGAGGGAGGCGGCTCCCCGCACGGGTCGGGCGTACACTCAGGTGACCCCAGCGACCCACCCTGAAATCCCGTCCCGAGGAGCGTCATGTCAACCTCGCCAGAAGACTTCAACGCCCGCATAATCGACGAGTTCCACTCCAACGAAGGGCGCGTGGGCGGCACGTTCGAGGGTATGCCGATCCTGCTGCTGCACCACACCGGGGCGAGGTCCGGCAGGGACCGCATCAACCCGCTCGCCTACCAGAGCGACGGGGGGCGCTACGTGGTCTTCGCCTCCAAGGGCGGCGCGCCCACCAACCCCGATTGGTACCACAATCTCAAGGCCAATCCCGACATCACGATCGAGGTCGGCACCGACACGATCCCCGCGGTTGCCAGCGAGGCGACCGGCGAGGAGCGCGACCGCCTCTATCGCACGCAGTCCGAGCGCATCCCCCAGTTCGGCGAATACGAAGAGCGCACCGAGCGCAAGATACCGGTGATGGTGCTGACCCCGCGCGCCGCCGCCTGACCCGGCGCCGCGCGCGGTGAGCTACTCCTCGGCGGAGATCTTTCTCATCGTGCGCACCATCAGCCAGCAGCCGACCGCGCTCCAGATCGCCAGCGTGGTGAGGTCGTGGCCGGAGAATCCCGCGCCGTGCGCCTGCGTGAACGCCGGCTGGATGCCTTCCGCGAGCGGGCGCAGGGGGAAGAGCTTTCCCAGCTGCACCACGAACCCTTTGCCTTCGAGCGGGAAGAACACGTTGGAGATGAACGTGAGCGGCAGCGTGACCAGCATCAGCACCGGCATGCCACTGTCGGGCTTTTGGATCAGTCGCGACACCGCGATCCCGAGGCTGGTGAAGCAGATGGTGGCCAGCGCGACCGTGACCAACAGGCCCGGGATCGCTGGAGAGTGGATCTGCGCTTTGTACAGGGCCGCGCCCACCACCAGCAGCAGCACACACGCCACCGCGATCGTGACCATCGTGCTCAGCACGATCCCCGCCAGGTAGAGCGGCCACGGCATCGGCGTCGCGCGCACCCGCTTCAGCACACCCTCCGCGCGCAACAGCGCGATCGCCATCGCGGTGTTGGAGAAACCGATCACCAGCACCGCGTAGGCGATCATGCCGGGCACGTAGAAGTTGATGTACGCCACGCTGTGGCCCGACGATGTGAGGTGGCGCCCCTGTTGCAGCGCGCCAAAGATGAGCAGGAACATGAGCGGGAACGCAAAGCTCGCGATCGCGCGGCGGCGGTTGCGCCAGAAGCCGCGCTGCTCGTAGTAGACCTGCCACCCCACCAGGCGCAGGTCCCGCCAGGGGCCTGTCCCATGCGCGCTCACGCGCGAGAGAGAGCGCGCGCCAGCGCTCGTCCGGGTGGTGGCGCTGCTCATGCCAGCGCCCCCGCCTGCGCCTGCGCCTCCGCATGCGCCTCGCCGTGCTCGGCGGTGAGCGCCAGGTACACATCCTCGAGCGTCGGTTGCGCCACCGAGAAGCCGCGCAGCTCGCGCCCGCGCTGCAGGGCCCAACCGGTGAGCGTGTGCACCGCGTCGAGGCCCTCCACCGTCCTGATCAGCACCCCATCGCGCTCCACCGACACCTCCGCCCCGGAGGGCAGGCCCGGCAGCTCGCCCACCGAGATGCCGTCGGGCAGGATGAAGCGGATCTCGGTGGGCAGCTCCTGGCGGCCGCCCAGCTCCTCCGGCGGGCCACACGCCACGATCCTGCCGGCGACCATCACCGCCACGCGGTCGGCCAGCTGCTGCGCCTCGTCCATGAAGTGCGTGGTCAGAAACACGGTCTTGCCCAGCGAGCAGAGCGCCCTGATCGTCGACCACGCCGCGCGGCGCGCGTGCGGATCGAAGCCGGTGGTCGGCTCGTCGAGGAACAGCACGTCGGGGTCGCCCACCAGCGCCAGCGCGAGGTCCAGGCGGCGGCGCTGCCCGCCGGAGAGCGAGCCCGCGTGGGCGTCGCGCTTGACATCCAACTCCACCAGGTCGATCAGCTCCTGCGGCCGGCGCGAGCGCGGGTAGTAGCGCCCGTACATCTCGAGCAGCTCCTGCACCGTGAGGTCCTGCTGGATGCCACACGACTGCAACACCACGCCGATCCGCTCCCGCAGCGCGCGCTCGCCCCGAGCGGGGTCGTGTCCCAGCACCGACGCGCTCCCCGAGCTCGCGAACCGATGGCCCTCGAGGATCTCCGCGCAGGTCGTCTTGCCCGCCCCGTTGGGCCCCAGCATGCAGAACACCTCGCCGTGGGCCACCTCGAAGCCGATGCCCCGCAGCGCCTCCACCGCGCCGTAGCGCTTGCGCAGATCGATGACCTCTATCGCGTGCCCCACCGAGATAAGGCTAGCCGTTGGTCGTGGCCAGGGAATGCCCCGGCGGGTCGACTCGGTCGAGCAGCGGCCGTTGCGGTTTTTGGTTTTACGGATCGGTTCCGCGCGGAACGAATCCTCAAAACAAATCCCCCAACGGCGCCTCGGACAGGTGTGTTCGACATACCGCGCCCGCGAGCTGCGCGGCCGGTACGGTGAAGCAGATGCGGGTGCCACGGGGTGCATCCGCCAGCCAGATGCGCCCGCCGTGCGCCTCCACGATCGCGCGCGCGATCGCGAGCCCCAGGCCCCGGCCGCCACCGCCGCGCGCCGATTCGCCGCCGTCGCTGCTGCCGTCGCCCCTACGGCCATCGCCCCGGCTGCCGTCGCCCTTGCTGCCGTCGCCCTTGCTGCCGTCGCCCTTCCTGGCGTCGCCCTTGCTGGCGCCACCGCGATAGAACGGCTCGAAGACCCGCGCTCGCTCACCCGCCGGGATGCCGTCGCCGCTGTCGCACACCTCCACCTCGACCGCCCCGTTGGACTGGCGCGCGCGCACCAGCACGCTGCCGTCGGGCGGGGTGTGGCGAATCGCGTTCTGCAGGAGGTTGGCCAGCACGCGCTGGAGCTTCTCGGGATTGGCGCGGGCGGGCGCCACGCCCGTGGCGATCTCGCTCCCCAGCGCCACGCTGCGCGCGTCGGCCTCGGGGCCCAGCGCCGCGAGCGTCTCCCCGATCAGCTCGGCCATGGGCACCGCGTCGTCGGTGCTCCACATCACCTCCGCCGCGTCCAGCCGCGAGAGCTCGAAGAGATCGTCGATCAGCGCACCCAGCGCGCGCACGTTGGCCGCCATCGTCGTCACGTAACGCCGCGCCGTGGCGGCGTCCACCAGGTCGTCGTCCAGCGCCTCCGTGAGCAGGCGCAGCGCGGTCAGCGGCGTGCGCAGGTCGTGCGACACCGACGCCAGCAGCTGGCGCCGCGCCGCGTCGGCCGTGTCGCGATGGCGTTCCTCGGTGCGCAGGGTGGCGATCATGCGGTTGGCCGCGTCGGCCAGCTCGCCCAGCTCGCTGCTGGAGGAGGCGCCCACCCGCACCTCGCGCTCGCCGCGCTGGACCGCGCGCAGCCCGTCGCGGATCGCGCGCACGTCCTGCACCACGCCCCGCGATAGCAGCTGCGCGGCGCGGATCGCGATCAGCGCCGCAAACGCCAGCACCGCGATCATGCTCCACGCGTCGTGGCCCGACACGAACATCACCACCGCGCCGATCACCAGCGCCGCCAGCAGCTGGCCGAGGGCCAGGCCCAATCCCAGCTCGAAGCGCTGGCGCAGGGTGCGCAGGCGCAGGCGCCCGCCGTCCGCCGCCTGCGCGATCAGCAGCGCCAGCCCCCCGAGGGGCAGCAGGATCGCGCTGGTCAGCGCCACCGCGTGCGC
>WQXW01000196.1 GCA_009781575.1 Solirubrobacterales bacterium | reverse complement strand
TGAGCGTGGCGCAAGGGGTGAGCGCGATCTCGGCGACCTTCCCCGGGATCGATCGCGACGTGGCGGTGGCCGGCGGGCTGCTCCACGACATCGGCAAGCTGGAGGCTTACGACGAGGAGCACGGCATCGAGCTGACCGACGTGGGCCGCTTGGCGGGCGAGATCTCGTTGGGCTACTACCGCGTGCGCCGGGAGATCGAGGCGATCGACGGCTTCCCCCACGAGCTCACCTGGGCGGTGTTGCACATCATCCTCTCTCACCACGGCGCGCTCGAGCACGGCAGCCCGGTGGTGCCGTGCACGAGGGAGGCCACGCTGGTGCACATGATCGACAACCTCGGCGGGCGCCTGGGCAGCTTCGACCGGCTCGAAAAGGAGCTCGCGCCGGGGCGGCGCTGGTCGCAGTTCGACCGCGGGATCGACGCGTGCGCCTTCTTCCCCGATTCCGGGCGCGAGGACGAGGTGGCGGCGGACGGGGTGCAGCGCGCCGACGAGCTCCGAGTGGAGCGCGCCGACGAGCTCGGGGTGGAGCGCGTGGCGGCCCAGACGAGCCTCGAAGCGGCCTGATCCCAACCCCGCGCTCCGAGCGGGTCGCGCGCGAGGCCGTCGACCGCCCGAGCCTGCGGGTCGGGCGAGGAGAGTGGATCGTGGTGGCCCGGCGCCGACGGCGGGCCACGCGCATGGTGGCCGCGCTCTCCCCGAGCACTGCGCCGGCATGCGCGACCCCTCGAATACACCTGTCCGAGGCGCCGTTGGGGGATTCAAAAAGAGGACTCGTTCCGCGCGGAACCAATCCTTAAAACAAAACACGAAACGGGCGGAGCTCGACCGGGACCGCTGGAGCGAGCGCCCCGCCCCACTCGCTCGGGAGGTCCCTCGAGCCGCCTGGGCGCTCGTCCCGGCACAAAACTGAGCAAATAGCGAACGCGCGTACGACGGCGCGCACCGCCGTCGGCGGCGCTCTCGCCGGTGGGTTCTATCTTTCGTGCGATGGCCAAGGACACCGAGAAGCTGATCCGCCAGCTGTCGCTGATCTCCTACCTGATGGCCGAGCGGCGGCCGGTCACGGCGCTGGAGATCCGGCGCGACGTGGAGGGGTACAGCGGGATGAACGAGGACGCGTTCGCGCGGCGGTTCTACGCCGATCGCTCGGAGCTCGAGTCGTTGCGCATCCATCTGACCGTCGAGCGCCCCGCCGAAAGCGCGGCCGATCAGGAGAACTACTCGCTGCGCCCGGAGAACTTCCACCTGCCGCCCATCGAGTTCTCCGACCGCGAGCTGGCGGCGTTGCAGACCTCGCTGCAACTGCTGGACGGCGAGTTCGCCTACGCGGAGCCGCTGCGCCTGGCGCTCCAGCAGATCACGTGGGGCCGGCCCAGCCCGCTGAACGCGCCCGATCAGCGCTCGGTGGCGCTGGGGATCACCGCCTCCGCCGGCGGCCACGAGCTCTCCGCGCGCCTCGCCAAGATCGAGACCGCGATCTTCCGCAACAAGACGATCACGTTCGACTACTACACGATGGAGCGCGACGAGGTCGGCGCGCGCCGGGTCGACCCCTACCACCTGCTGTTCCAGGGCGGCGAGTTCTACCTGCTCGGTCACGCGCACGAGCGCGACGCGATCCGCGTGTTCAAGCTGTTGCGCATCAAGGGCAAGGTGTCCTACGCCACCAAGGCCGAGCACGACTTCCGGCGGCCCGACGATTTCGATCCGCGCGAGTATTCGCGTCGCGCCGACTGGCAGCTGGGCGAGGAGTGCGGGGTCGCCGAGATCCTCGTGTCCGAGCGCATCGCGTGGCAGATCGAGCGCCACTTCGGTCGGTACGGCGTGGTGCGCGACGCGGGCGACGCCGGCGACGCGGGCGACGCCCACGAGGCGGGCGACGCGGGCGAGGCGGAGGCGGGCGGCGGCGATCGCCTGTTCGTCACCTCCTATGCCAATCCCCGCATGATCATCTCGTGGGTGCTGGGTCTCGGCGAGCACGCGCGTCTGCTGGGGCCGCCGGAGCTGGTGGCCGAGATCGAGCGCCGCCTGGAGCTGTTGTGCGAGCGCCACGCCGGCGCCCCGGAGCTCGACCAGAGTGATGATGGCCGCGAGCACGACGGCGGCGAGGAGCCGGCCAATGGCCACCGCGGGCACCGCGCGGGTGGCTCGCGTGGCGGTGAATCGCGTGCCGACGCGGTGATCCGGCCGGAGCGGTTCGCGCGCCTGGTCACGTTGGCGGGCGTGCTGATCGAGGCCGGGCGGGCCGGCCGGCGCCTGGAGGTCGAGGAGGTGTGCGCGCGCCTGGGACTCTCCGGGGAGGAGTTGCGCGAGGACATCAACGTGCTCAACGTGGTCAACTTCGGCGGGGGCTCCTACGTGCTGTATGCGGAGATCCTCGAGGCGGAGGGCGAGGGCGTGATCGAGGTCGACCCCGAGCCCTACAGCGACAACTTCGACCGGCCCGCGCGCCTGTTGCCGGTCGAGGCCAAGGCGCTGGTGGCGGCGATCGACCTGATCGGCGAGCACATCCCGCACGGCTCGCTGGCGTCGGCGCGCGCCAAGATCGTGGACGCGCTGGGCGAGGACCCCATGGAACAGGGGCTCCAGGTCGCGCACGCGCGCCACGAGGACTCCACGATCGCGCGCTCGATTTCCCGCGCGATCGTCGATCGCATGCTGATCGAGATCGAGTACTACAAGGAGAGCGAAGACCAGCTGTCGGTGCGCCGCGTGGAGCCCTACGCGCTGGTCAACGGGCGCGAGGGCTGGTATGTGGCGTCCTTCGATCTGGGCCGGCGCGCGATGCGCCATTTCCGCCTGGATCGCATGAAGCGGGTCGAGGTCACCCGCGAGCGGTTCGAGCCGCGCGCCGAGGTCGACGCGGCGGCGGAAGTCGAGGGCTGGCTGCGCACCGGCGAGGTGGAGGCCTCGCGCGTGGCGCGCGTGTGGATCTCGCCCGCCCGCGCGCGCTGGGCGCGCGAGCAGCGGCGCGTGGTCGGGGAGGGGCGCCACGGGTCGATCGTGGTGGCGCTCAGCTTCGCCGGCGTCGAGTGGCTCGTGCGCGAGATCCTCAAGGAAGCCGGCGACGCCGCCGTCCTGGAGCCCCCCGACGCGCGCGAGGCGGTGTACCGCGAGGCCGCGCGCCTGCGCGCCGGCGCGCCCGCGCCCGCGCCGACCCCAACCGGGGCCTGACAGCCGGCCACGCGGTCCCGCGAGACGATTGGCGGAGGCCCACGGTGAGCAGGCGCGAGCAGATCGGGATGAGCGAGGAGGAGATCGGTGCGTTTCTCGACGAGCAGCGCGTGCTCACGTGCGCGACCATCGGGCCGCGCGGCTGGCCGCACCTGATGCCGCTGTGGTACGTGGTGCGCGAGCCCGATCGCGCCCTGTGGGCCTGGACCTACGCGGCCTCCCAGAAGGTCAGGAACCTGGAGCGCGACGCGCGCGCCACGGTGCAGGTGGAGGCGGGGGAGGGCTACGAGGAGCTGCGCGGCGTGACGATGGAGTGCGAGGTCGAGCTCCACCGCGCGCCGGAGTTCGTGCGCGAGCTGGGCCTCGAGCTGTTCGCGCGCTACGCCCCCGCGCACGCCGTGCCCGGCGCCGGCGGGTCCGTGCGCGATCTGCCCGCCGAGGTGGTGGCGATGGTCGAGCGCCAGGCGCGCAAGCGCGTGGCGCTGCAGTTCATCGAGAACCGCCACGCCAGCTGGGATCACCGCAAGCTCGGCGGGGTGTACTGACAGCGCCCCCCGGCCAGCGCCCACGGGGGGTGTTGTTGGCGCGCCAGATTCCCGCAAATGCGCCCCCGCCCGCTCCGGCGGTGCCGGCGGGTGCCGGCGGCTGCCGGTCGAGCCCGGTCGAGCCCGGTCGAGGCTGGTCGAGGCTGGTCGAGGCCGGTCGAGCAGCGGCCGTTTCGTTTTTTGTTTTTTGGATTGGTTCCGCGCGGAATGAATCCTCTTTTTGAATCCCCCAACGGCGCCTCGGACAGGCGTGTTCGAGGCTGCGTGCGCCAGATTCCCGCAAAATGCGCATTTTCATTGCGCCCGTGCGGTGCGCGTTGGGCATCGCGCGGCTTGCCCACGTTTGGCGGCAACGCCTGCGATCCGCTGAGCACCCGCTCGCCGCCGCCGCTACGCTGATCCCCCGATGCAGGCGCTGAAGGGACTGATCCTCTCGGGCGGCAAGGGCACGCGCCTGCGGCCGATCACGCACACCTCCGCCAAGCAGCTGGTGCCGGTCGCCAACAAGCCGGTGCTCTTCTATGGGATCGAGGCGATGGTCGCCGCCGGGATCGGCGAGATCGGGATCATCGTCGCACCGGAGACCGGCGAGGAGGTGAAGCAGTGCGCCGGCGACGGCTCGCGCTTTGGCGCGCGCCTGCAGTACATCCCCCAGGAGGCACCGCTGGGGCTGGCGCACGCGGTGCTCACCGCCGAGCCCTTCCTCGGCTCCGACCCGTTCGTGATGTACCTCGGCGACAACCTCCTGCAGGGTGGGATCTCCGATCTGGTGGGCGCGTTCCGCGCCAACGAGCCCGACGCGCTGATCCTGCTCACCCCGGT
>WQXW01000195.1 GCA_009781575.1 Solirubrobacterales bacterium | reverse complement strand
CCCGGGAGCCGCGCGCGGCGTCCAGCACCGCGGCGGCCACCCACAGCGCCAGGCCGTAGAGGAGCTGGGTCCAGAGGATCAGCCCGGCGGCCACCCAGAAGAGGATCTCGAGCGCGGTGCGCATGCGCGGCCAATTGTGGCCGAGCGGGAGCGTGGGGTCTTTCTTCTCGCTTCCTCGCCGGGAACGGCGATCAGACCAATCAAAGTCCCCGTGCCCGCTCGGGCCCGCACGGGCACAATGGAAATGCGCATTTTGCGGGAATCTGGCGCGCGGCCTCGAACACGTCTGTCGGAGTCGCCGTTGGAGGATCGTCTGTCGGAGTCGCCGTTGGGGGATCGTCTGTCGGAGTCGCCGTTGGGGGATTTGTTTTGAGGATTCATTCCGCGCGGAACCAATCCAAAAAACAAAACACGCAACGGACGCTGCTCACGACCGGCACTCGCGGAGCCGGCGCCGCGCTGCGGGATCACTCGAGCAGCCGCTCGTAGAGCGCGAGGTGCGCGCGCGCGATGGCATTCCACGAGAAGGGTCCACCGTTGGCCGCCGCCGCCGCGCGCGCGGCGGCGGCCATCTCCCCAAGCGCGGGGGGGTCGGCGAGCAGGCGCGCGAGCGCGGCGTGCAGCTCGCGCGTGTCACCCGCGCGGAAGGTGCGCGCCGCGCCGGTGGCCGCGATCTCCGGAAAGCCGCCCACGTTGCTGAGCAGCAGCGGCGCGCCGGCGCCGAGCGCGCTGAACGCGACCCCCGACTGGTCGATCTCGCGGTACGGCAGCACCACCAGTGAGGCGCGGCGCATGAGCGCGCCGAGCTCGGGGTCGGACACGAAGCGCGGCAGGAAGCGCACCCCCGCCGGCGCGCGCGCGACCAGCGGGGCGGTGTCCATGCGCGGCATGCCCACGATCCAAAGCTGCGCGCCCTCGATGCCGCGCCACGCGTGCAACAGCAGGTCGATGCCCTTGTAGGGGCGCCACAGCCCGAAGAACAGCACCACCGGCCCCTGCGCGTCGCGCAGCTCCGCCGGCAGCTCCGCGGCGAGCTGGCGCGTCGCCGCCCCGACGGGGGTCGAACCCCCGACGCGCGCGTGCTCCCAGGGCCGCAGCACGCCGTGCGGGATCACGTGCACCCGCTGTGGGTCGAGGCCCAGCTCGATGAGACGGTCGGCGCCGTGGCGGGTGTGCACCACCACCGCGTCCACCCGCTCGTACAAACGCCGCTGCGCCGCACGCTGGCCCCGGCGCGGCTCGCGAGGGAGCACGTCGTGGGCGGTCGCCACCAAGCGCGGGCGCGGGCGCGGGCGCGGCAACAGGTGTACGTCGAGCGGCTGCACGGTGAGCCATTGGAAGTGCACGATGTCGGCGCGCGCGGCCAGGTGGCGATAGCGGAGCATCTCCGGCACGTGCTCGGCGAGCTTGAGCGCGGTCTGCGCGCGCCCGCGCGGGCCCGCCAGGGGGCGGCGGTGGGCGAGGCCGTAGAAGAGCTCGCGCCGCTGGTAGCCGTCGGGCGCCGGCGCCTCGCCGTAGGGGGGGCGGCTCGTGATCAGCTCCACCTCCGCGCCGGCCGCGCCGAGCGCGGCGCACAGCGCGTGGTCGTAGGGCGGGGTGTAGGCGGAGGGGTCCACGATGTGCACGCGCATGGGCTCGGACCATACGGCCCACCTGCGCGCGGGGGAGGATGAGTGCGCTCATGAGGTGCCATGGCGCGATTGGTTTCGTGGGAGTTTGGGTGCGCTGCTACAGTCGCGGCCACTACAAACTATTCCCAAGCTCAGGTGCCCGTGACGGTCGATCCATCGGTGATCCAGGCTCTCGAAGCCATCTACGCCGGCCAATCCGCCGACTCGCAGGAGTCGGAAACGCTGGACTTCAAGTCCGAGAAGCCGACCGGTCGCACGGAGATGGAGAGGCGCCTCGTCGAGGCGACGCTCTGCTTTGCCAACGCTGTCGGTGGCAGCACGGTCATAGGCGTACGCGACAAGCCGGGTGGTCCGGATGCATTCATCGGCACGACACTCGACGCGCGGGAGCTCAAACAGCGGATCTTTGCGCTGACCAACCCGCACCTCGCGGTCGACGTTGAGCCGATCGAGTTCAGGGGCGCCCGCCTGGTTGTGATACGCGCGCCGGAGAGCCCGGAGATCCACGCGGACGCCCAGGGACGCGCTCCACGTCGTATCAACGCCGAATGCGTGAACATGAGCCCAGCCGCACAGATCCGACATCGGGAGGATCGGCGCGGCATCGACTGGTCGGCTGCGTCCAGCGATCGCCGTATCTCGGACCTCTCTTCTCGGGCGCTCCTCCTGGCTTGGGATCTGCTCTCTCGCCACCCAAGCGGCGAGCGACCGGCGCTTGGTCGGCTCGGAGACGAGGATCTGTTGCGAGGGCTCGGAGCTTTGCGAGAAGACGGCCGCCTGTCGCGTGCCGGCGAGTTGCTCTTCTGCCCAGCGCCGGACAGTTCGACGCGTCTCCTTTACATGTATCGCGAGACCCCCGCCGGCGAGGCGGTCGACATACGGCGTTTTGACGACCCCCTCCTCGTGGCGTATGAACGTGTGATGGAGCTTGTGCAGGCCCGGCGGCGGATCACGCCGGTCACGTTGCCAATGGGGCAGCAGCTGTCCATCGAGGACTTCCCCAACCTCGCCGTACGAGAGGCGCTCACGAACGCCGTGATGCACCGCGACTATCAACTTGCCGGTCCTGTGACGATCTCGCACTCGCCTCAGGTGTTTGAAATTTCCTCACCAGGGCCTCTCGTCGCCGGCGTCACGCCGCGGAACATCCTCACACACGACTCCAAGCCCCGCAACGCGCTACTGGCCAAGGCTGCGAGGATCTTGACACTCGCCGAGGAGGTCGGCACCGGCGTCGACCGGATCTACCGTGAGATGATCTTGGCCGGCAAGGACCCGCCAAGAATCGACTCCAGCCCCGACCGCGTACTTGTCACGCTCACGGGCGGCGCGCCCAACACCCGCATCGCTCACTTCGTTGGACAGCTTCCGGCCGAGGAGCACACAGATGTAGACGCGCTCCTCATCATCTACACACTGTGCCACAGCCAGAGCGTGTCGGCGCTCGACATGGAGCCCCTTCTGCAGAAGCAACCCGACTCCGCGCGGATCGCACTGGAACGACTCGCTGATGAGCGGGTCGGTGTGATCGAGCCCACGAGAGGCACGGCGCGACGACGGTTCCCAAAGTACCGACTGCGCGAGCACGCGCTACGGGAGCTGGGAACTGCGGTGCGACACAACCGTCGCTCGGTCGATCAAACCGATCGGCGCATAATCACACATGTGCGCGAATACCGGCAGGTCAACAACCGAACCATCCGCAACATCTTCGACGTTGATGTCGAGCGGGCACGCTCGATCCTGGCCGATCTCGTAAAGCGCGACATCCTGATCAAGACCTCCAAGGCGTCACGGGGTCCGGGAGTCACCTATGGACCAGGGCCAAGCTTTCCAACGCAGACTCGGCGACGGCGGAGCGCGGCAGTGGCCACGGATCAGCCCGCCGTTGACAACTCAGACGCTCGAGCCATCGAGAGCTCAGAGCGCTCCTGAACGAGAGTGGCCTGGACATGGCCGACGGGATCGAGCTGAGCTTCTGCGTGGTCAACACCTCCCAGCGCGAGCTCTTGCTGCGCGGGCTCGACGCGATCGCGCGCGAGCGCGCCACGCTGCCGTTCGACAGTGAGGTGTTGGTGCTCGACAACGGCTCCCGCGACGGCTCCGCCGAGGCTGCCCGTGCGCATCCGGCCGTGGACGAGGTGATCGCGCCTCGCGAGCGGCGGGGAAAGGCGCTCAACGACTCCGAGCTGTTGCGCCGCGCGCGGGGGCGCTATGCGCTGCTGCTCAACGAGGACGCCGAGCTCCAGGGGGGCGCTGTGCTCGCACTGCGCCGCGCCCTGGAGGAGGAGCCGCGCGCCGCGCTCGCCGGCGCCGCGCTGTGCCGGCCCGACGGTACCCCACAGGCCTGCGCGTGGCGCTTTCCCACGCCGCTCACCGCGCTCGCCGGCGCGCTCTTTCTGCACCGGCCGCTCGTCGTGCAGAGCCGCGGCTCGCGCACGCGCCCCGTCGATTGGTGCCAGTCCTCCGCGCTCCTGGTGCGCCGCGCCGCCGCGCGCGCGGTCGACTACCTGGACCCCGACTTCTTCGTCTACTCCGACGAGGTCGACTTCGCGCGGCGCCTGCGCCTCGCCGGCTGGACCAGCCTGTACGTGCCCCACGCGGTGGCGATCCACCACGAGCAGCTCTCCACCGACGCGGTGCCCGCGCCGCGCATCGTCGAGCTGTCGCGCAACCGCGACCTCTACATGCGAAAGCACCACTCCGCCGCCGCCGTCGTCGTCGTGCGCTGGCTCACCGCCTGGAGCTACGCCGCGCGCGCGCTCGCCGCGCTCGCTCTGCCCGCGCACTCGCCGCGCCGCTACTGGCGCCACGTCACCGCCACGCTGCACCCCGACCGCGGCGAGGGGCTGCGCGAGGTCGCCGCGCGCTACAACGGCCAGCGCGAGGCCGGCGACCGCCGCGACTGACCTTGCCGCGGGT
>WQXW01000194.1 GCA_009781575.1 Solirubrobacterales bacterium | reverse complement strand
TCGACCGCCGCAAACTGGCCGGCCAGCCCGATCTCGCTCCGCACCCCGAACGGGTCGGCGACGACGTCGCGTCCGAGCACTAGGGCCCGGCCGGAATCGGGCACCAGCAGCGTCGCCAGCGCGCGCACGAGCGTCGTCTTGCCGGCGCCGTTCGGTCCGAGCAGCGCGAGCACGTCGCCTTCGGGAGCGAGCAGATCGAGCCCATCGAGCGCGACCACCTCCCCGAAGCGCTTGCGCAGCGCGCCGGTGCGCTGCCCGGCGTGCGGTACGCCGCGTTCGTGTTGCGCGAGAACGGCGAGCTCATCGGCGCGCACGCCCACCGCTCGATCCAGGTCGTGGGTGTGAGCGCGTCGATCGTCGCGCTGCACGGCGCGGCCACGCGCAACCTCGGCGCCGGCGCAGCGCTGCTGAACGGCGGCATCGGGCTGCCGGTGCCGCTCGCGCGCGCGGTGGGCGCGCGCGGGGGTGGGCGCGTGGGGCTGATCGTGGGCGGCCGGGCGCGCGTCACGCCGGTGGCGGCGGTGCTCGACAGCGGCACGATCGGCCCGGTGGCCGAAGCGCCGGTGGCAATCGCACAGCTGGGGGTCGCGCAGGCGCTCACCGAACGTCCCGCGCGGGTCACTGAAGTGCTGATCGAGCCCGTCGCCGGGGCCGAACGGCGCGTCGCCGCGGAGCTTCGCGCGCTGGTCGCCGGGCGCGTGAGCGTGGAAGGCGCCGGCTCCGAACTGCAGGTGCTCCAGGCCACCGCCAAACCGCTCGGTCAGGCCACCGCGCTGTTTGCCGCGATCGGCGCGATGGTGGGGCTGCTGTTCGCGGCCAACGCGATGCTGCTCACGCTGCCCGAGCGCCGGCGCATGGTCGCCGAGCTCTACACGCACGGCTTCGAGGTGCGCCAGATCCAGGCGATCCTCGTCTCGCAGGCGCTGATCCTGGGCGTGCTCGCCTCGGCGCTCGGGCTGGCGCTGGGCGATCTGCTGGCGCACACCGTGTTCCGCCAGAGCACGGTGTATCTGGCGGCCGCCTTTCCAATCGAAGCGCACCAGCACATCGATCTGGGCATCGCGCTGCTCGCGTTCGCCGGCGGCGTGCTGGCCACGGTGCTGGCCTCCGGCGCGCCGCTGCTGGTGCTCCGCTCGCGCAGCCCGCTGATCTCCGCCGCGCCGGGCGCGCAGCACGCGGTGCAGCGCATCCCCCCGCGCGCCACCCGCGCGCTGGCCGCGGTGGCGCTCGCGCTTCTCGGGGCGGCCACCGCGCTGGCGTTCGCCGACCCCGCGCTGACGATCGTCAGCGGGATCCTGCTGGCATTGGCGGTTCCCTGTGCGATCCCGGCGCTGTTCGCCGGCGCGCTGGTGGTGCTGAGGCGAGTGGGGAGCCGCCTGCGCGGCAGCATGCTCTCGCTGGCGGCGATCGAATTGAACGCCACCGCCACGCGATCGATCGCGCTGATCGCGGTGGCGGGGGTGGCGGTGTACGGCGCCGTCGCCATCCAGGGCGCCAGGAGCGACCTCACGCGGGGGCTCGACCAGGCGGTGGTCGAATACCTCGACACCGCCCAGATTTGGGTGGCCGCCAACGACAAGTTCCTCACGATCGACAACTTCCCCGACCACGGCGCCGCGGCCGCGATCGCGCGCGCGCCGGGCGTCGCCGCGGTGCGCCCCTATCAGGGCGGCCTGCTGTACGTCGGCTCGCGCGCGCTGTGGATCCGCGCGCGCTCGCCCCGCGACAGCGCCATGATCCAGGCCAGCCAGCTGCGCCACGGCGAGCTGCGCGTGGCGAGCCGCCTGATCCGCGGCGGCGGCTGGGCGGCGATCTCGGGCGCGTTCGCCTCCGAACGCCACCTCCACGTCGGCGACCATTTCATCCTGCCCACCCCCGGCGGGAGCGCGCGCTTTGGCGTGGCCGCGATCACCACCAACGCCGGCTGGTCGCCGGGCGCGATCACGCTCAACCTCGCCGACTACCGCCGCTGGTGGGGCACCACGCGGCCCTCCGCGCTGGAGGTCGATCTGCGCCCGGGTGTCACCGCGGCCGCGGGCAGGCGCGCGGTCACCCGGGCGCTCGCCGGGCGGCCCCTGTTGGTGCAAACGCGCGCCAGCAGGGTGGCCAGCTTCCAGGCCAGCGCGCGCGAAGGGCTGCGCAGCCTCGGGCAGATCGCCACGCTGTTGTTGATCACCGCCGCGCTCGCCGTGGCCACCGTGCTGAGCGCCTCGATCTGGCAGCGCCGCGCGCGCCTCGCGTCGCTGACCGCGCAGGGCTTCGACCACATGCAGCTGTGGCGCGCGGTGGTGCTCGAGAGCGCCGTCGCGGTGGCGATCGGCTGTGTCGACGGCGTGGTGCTCGGCCTCTACGGCCACGCGCTGGCCAGCCGCTGGCTCGAACTCAGCACGGGGTTCCCCGCGCCCTTCTCGCTGGGGCTGGCCGACATCGCGCTGGCGCTGGCGATCGTGGCCGGCTGCACCGTGCTGCTGGCCGGGGCGCTCGGCTTCCGCTCCGCGCGCGTCTCGCCCAGCCTCGCGTTTCAGGATCAGCCCTGAGCGCGAGCGCCAGCTCGTCGGGCGCGAACCGTCGCGTTGCCGGCCCTGCCGCAGCTCGCCCCGCTCATGAGCCGAAAATGCCCATTTTGCGGGAATCTGGCGTGTACGACCGCGGCCTCGAACACACCTGTCTGAGTCGCCGTTGGGGGATTTGTTTTGAGGATTCATTCCGCGCGGAACCAATCCTCAAAACAAAAAACGACACGGCTGCTGCTCGACCGGCACCGCCGCCGCTGGAGCGGGCGACGGCGCATTTTGCGGGAATCTGGGAGGACGCTCCACGGGGCCGCGGTGATCGCACACGATGCGCATCAAGTGCGCGTGCTGCTAACATCACGCATCATGCCCCGCACGACCTTGGATCTCGATAGGTCGGTGCTCGCCCAGCTGCGACGGCGCGCGCGCGCGGAGCACAAGAGCATGGGGCAGCTGGCCTCCGAGCGCCTTGCCGTGGCGCTCGGGCCGGAGCCCTCCCCACAGCAACGGCCCCTGGCCTGGCCGACCAGGCACATGGGCAAGCCGAGGGTGGACATCGCCGACGCGGAGGCGGTTCGCAGGGCGCTCGAGCACCGCGCCGGCGAGTCGCCCCGCGGTGGGCGCTCAGGTTGAGCGCCACCGTAGACGCCAACATTCTCATCTACGCCAGCAACGTGGATGACGAGCTGCACGACGATGCGCGCAGCCTGCTCGAGCGCCTCGCCGGCGGTCCCGACCTCTTCTACATCTTTTGGCCGGCGATCATGGGGTTCCTGCGGATCGGCACTCACCCCGCGATATTCCCGCAGCCAATCGATCTGCCGTCGGCGATCGCGGCGGTGGACGCGCTGCTGGAGAGGCCCACCGTGAGGACACCTGGGGAGGGTGAGCGCTTCTGGGAGCTGTTCCGCGAGACAGCCGGCTCCGACAGCGCCGCCAATCATGTGCCGGATGCGCACCTTGCGAGCCTCATGCGCCAGCATGGCGTCGCCGTCATCTACACGCGCGACCGCGACTTTCACCGCTATGACGGCATCGAGATGAGGGATCCCTTCGCGTGAGCGGGATCAGCTCTCCAGACCGCCGAACAGCGTGTTGAGCTCGATCTCGGCCACTCCCTCCAGAGCGCAGGCGAGTGTGGCGCCGGCTCCAACCCGCTCGCAGCGGCGGTAGCCGCGCCGGCCGGGGTCGGTGCGCACCTCCACCACGCGTGCCGGCACGTCGACGAGCCAGTAGGTCGGGATGCCCGCGCGCGCGTACAACGGAGCCTTCACCTCGCGGTCGAGGTGCTGTGAGGTGACCGCGACCTCGATCACGAGCAGAGCGGCGCGATGGTGGTGGCCCTGCGGTGGCTCGCCTTGGCAAACGGCCAGGTCCGGCTCGGGCTCGCAGTCGGGTGGGACCTCGATCGGGTCCTGCACCTGGAGCCACCACTTGGGAGCACCCGCGAAATGTCGCATCAGGCGGTTCACGATCTTTACGTGGGCGGGCGACTTGGGGCTCATCTCGACGAGCACCCCGTCGAGCAGCTCCACCGGCTGACCCTCGAGCGCGCCCGAGTCGACCATCCTGTTGTAGGTGTCCAGGTCGAGCCGGTGGAGCGGCAACAGTGCCCCGTGCTCCGCGATCGTGGCACTCGCTGTCGAGTTCGCGGCCATCGGATCATGCTATCGCGAGGCCCCCGAGCGCCTCGCTCGTGCCGTGCCGCGTGGACGCTCGGGGTGCACTGGGCTCAGCCCGGTTCTCATGCGCCTCTTTTACTCATCACCGGGGATGGCTCAGCAGATTGGAGAGCCACGCGCCCGGCTCTCGAGCCGCGCTCCTATGCTTGACCGCCGTGGCCGACTCCGCCCCCGACTCCGCCCCCGCCCCCGACTTCGCCCGCACCGCAGCCGACTACGCCCAGTACCGCGCCGGCTTTCCCCCGGCGCTGATCGATCGCCTGGTCGCCGAGGGGATCGTTTGGCCGCGTGCGCGGGTGGTCGATTTGGGCACCGGCACCGGCGCGCTGGCGCGGCTGCTCGCGCAGAGCGGCTGTGAGGTCACCGGGGTCGATGTCGCC
>WQXW01000193.1 GCA_009781575.1 Solirubrobacterales bacterium | reverse complement strand
CTGGAAATCACCGACGAAGTCGGCGAAAAAGCCCACGTCGAACACGAGGTGACGGTCGCCGAACCGCTGGTCACCACACCGCCCGGCGGAGGGGGGACCGGGCCGCTCGGCGGCGGTCAGGGATCGGGAACACAGGCGAACACGGCCACCACCCCCGCAACGACGACCAAACCCGCCGCCGCCGTCAAACCGCTGACCCGCGCGCAAAAGCTGGCCGCGGCGCTGAAAGCTTGCGCGAAGATCAAATCGAAGAAGCAGCGGGCGAGCTGCGAGAAGCAGGCAAGGAGCAGGTACGCCATCAAGAAGTCGAGCAAGAGCAAGAAGAAGAAGCCGAGCAAGGGCAAGAAGAGATAGACCGAGACTTTTCTTGCGTCCGGCGCCAAAACAGATGATTCACCAACCCGACCAAAAGAGACTCATGCAAACTCTGCGATATATCCACGCCCGCTCGTCTGTGCGTCGCGGGAGGGCCATGTCCACGCGCGGGCGCCACCGAGGAAACCTTCTGCTCGGTGCATGCGTTGCGCTCCTCGCGGCAACACTCGCGTGCACGACCCCGGCGCTCGCGACGACGACCGAACCCTATGGCGAAGTGAGCCGCTTCGGTGGCTTTGCGTCGCCGGCTGCGCCGGGGAAGTTTGTTCTGCCAGTTGGCTTTGCGGTCGATCCGGCCGATCCAACGACGAGCGATCACAATGCCGTGTATGTCTTGGATCGTGTGATAAAAAAACCCGGGAAAGGCGAACTTCAGTATCGCTTGCAAAAGCTCTCGAGCACAGGGACCGTGCTGGGAGCGGTCACGCTCCCACTGGAGAAATTCACGGATACCACGACCTACTCGGATTCTCATCCGTTGATATCTCTGGCGGTTGACTCGGCCAAGCACCGTGTTTATGCGCTCGTGGAGGGTCTCGTCAACGACGGAGGCGGACGGTATGTGCCTGTCGCTCAGCGCCTGGTCGCCTGGTCGACCGAACCGAACCCGACGAGCAAAGAACTCGTCCCAGTTGCAGGCTATCCCGTCGATCCCGTGACGGGAGCGGCGCTGATTGCCGGCTCCAACGAATCCAAGCCATCGGAACTGGAGCCTGAAAGCATCGGGAGCGACCTGTATGCGCCGGAGGGCCTGACGGTCGCGCCGTCGACCGTCGATCCGTCCGACGACGACGTCGTGATCGAGGCCCAGCGCGGCCTGCGGGAAGGCCCGTTCGGCGGGCCGACGATCCTGCAGCGCGTCAGCGCCGAAGGACCCAACAGCGGCAAGCTCGACGGCGACTGGGTGGCGAACAGCGCGATCGCGCCGAATACCGAACAGTCCGACGGGGTCTTCACCGCGAACAACGGATCCTTCGGGGTGGATCTGTACAACGAATGGGGCCACATCTCGAGCCTGGCTGAAGTCAAGCCGAACTTCGGCACGCCCGAAGCAGCATTGATCGCAGCAGACCAGTCCAAAGGAGCCAACCTCGACGAGGCGCCGTCGATCGATCCTCCCGACACGATCAACTACAACAGCAATCACGGCGGGCAGTACGAAACGACCGATTTCGAAACGACCGCGGCCGGCACTCCCTTCACCCAGCTGAGTAACGGCCTCTACGCCGCACGCTATGCCGTGAAGGTGGGCGGGGGACAGCCGGTCGATCCGCAGGGCGGAGTCGCACCGTGGGACGACATCAGCAGCCCGCCGCTCTTCTGGCTTCAGAACGCGCAGAGCCATGAAGAAATCGGCAACCTCGGGATACGTCTGTTTACTGCCGCTGGTGTCGTGGAAACCACGGTCGGCGGAGGCGCGGAAGGCCACCCCTGCAACCTGGACTTCCAGCAGCTGGCGATCGCCGCCGGGGCCGAAGGCTCGCTGTTCGTGTTGACCCAGCCCAACCTCTATGAAAACAGCAATGGACAGCGCGACAGCGACGACCAGGTGATCGAGTTCGCTCCCGGCAAGGGCACGGCGTGCCCCCATGCGGAAGGGGCGTTCGAGGTCGACAAAGTCGAAATACCCGAAACGTCGTCGGTGAAGGTTGATCAGAAAGTGCCGGTGGAATTCAACGCGATCTCGATCAAGCGGGAAGGCGAGGTGCCGTACGAGTTCGACTGGAACTTCGAAGGCAAGAAGAGCGGCGGTAACGCCGGCACGAGCGACGGTTACGAAGTGGAACCCGACGGCAAGATGGCGCCTTCTACATATCTATGGCCGAATCCCGAGGCCACGCATACGTACGAAAAAGCCGGCACATACGAAGCAAGCCTGCGCCTGATGGGCGACTACGGCACCAAGATCTTCTCGGTGAAGGTCAAAGTCGAACCGAGCGAACCCGCATTCGCTACGTTCACCGGGCCGGAACCGATCGCCGCCGGAACGCCGGTCACGTTCGACGCACAGGGGTCCAAAGGCACGCCCGGCAGCACGATCGCCGAATACCATTGGGAATTCGGCGATGGCAGCGCGCCATCGCAAACCCAGACGCCTCAGTCCAAGCCACATACATTTGCCAATCCTGGCGAATATGAAGTCACGCTGGCGATCACCGATGAAGTCGGCGAAAAGGCGCATGTGACCAAGAAGTTCAAGGTCGTTGCGCCGGCGTCGGGTGCTCAGCCCACGCAGCAGCCGCAAAATAACGGGCCGAGCCTGACGTCGCCAGGCGTGACGGGCAATGCGATCACCAATCCGCTGGTCAAACGCGCGTCCACACCCAAGGCGCTGACAACGGCCCAGAAGCTCGCAAAGGCGCTCCGGGCGTGCAAGAAACGCAAGTCAAAGAAGCAGCGGGCGAGCTGCGAAAAGCAGGCGAAGAGGAAGTATGCGACGAAAGCGAAGAAGGGCAGGAAGGGCAAGAAGAAGTAGACCAAGGTTTCTCTTTGGTTCGCGGACGCACAGCGTAATCACCAATCCCAACAAAAGAGACTGATGCAAACTAAGCGATATATCCACTTCTGGTCCCCTGCCCGGCGTCAGACGACGGCAACGACGCACGGGTCCCACATATGGACCGTCCTGCTCGCCGCATGCGTCGCGCTTCTCGCGGCGACCCTCACATACGCCTCCCCCGCGTGGGCGACGGCAATCGAACCCTATGGCGAAGTGGACCACTTCGGTGGCTTTGCCGAACCGGCCGCGCCGGGGAAGTTTGTCGTCCCGGTCGGTTTTGCGGTGGATCCGGCCGATCCGTCGACGAGCGATCACAACGCCGTGTATGTGTTGGACCGGGTAGTCAAACACCTGTTGACGGGCGAACTCGAGTATCGCCTGCAGAAGCTGTCGAGCTCCGGAACGCCGCTGGGATCGGTCATCCTGCCGCTGGAAAAGTTCAGCGATACGACCAAATTCACCAACGGGCACCCGTTGATCTCGCTCGCGGTGGACTCGGCCAAGCATCGCGTCTACGCGCTGGTGCAGGGCCTGGTCAACACCGGGAACGGAAAGTACGTGCCCGTCGCCCAGCGGCTGGTCGCGTGGTCGACCGAACAAAACGAAAGCAAAGAACTCGTGCCCGCTCCTGGCTATCCGATCGATCACACCACCGGCGCGGCGCTGGTCGCCGGCTCGGAATCGGCGCCCTCGGAACTCCAGCCCGAAAATATCAGCGAAGACCTGTACGCGCCCGAGGGACTCGCGGTGGATCCTTCCGATCACGATGTTGTGATCGAGGCTCAGCAAGGGGTCCGCGAAGGCCCGTTCGGCGGCCCCACGATCCTGCAGCGCGTCAGCACCGAAGGATCCAACAGCGGCAAGCTCGACGGCAAGTGGGTTGCAGACAGCGCGATCGCCCCCGAAACCCAACAGGCCGACGGCGTCTTCACCGCAACCAACGGCTCATTCGGACTCGACCTGTACCAAGAATGGGGTCAGATGTCGCGTTTGGCCGAAGTCAAGCCAAGCTTCGGCACGCCCGAAGCGCAGCCGATCGCACCGGATCAGTCCAGTGGAGTGGATTTGGACCAGGCGCCGATGCTCGACAGCCCAAGCACCATCAACAACAACAGCGACCATGGCGGTCGCACCGAAGCGCGCGACTATGAAACCTATGCCGCGGGAACGCCATTCACCCAGCTCAGCAACGGCATCTACGCGGGTAGGTACGCACCGAAGCAGGGGGGCCTGAACCCACCCGACTTCCAAGGCGCGGTCGCGCCCTGGAATGACACAGAAGCCCCGTCGCTGTTCTGGCTCGAAAGCGGTGAAAAAACGGAGGGCTTCGGGAACATCGGCATCCGCCTGTTCACCTCGACCGGCACGGTGTTCACGACGATTGGCGGCGGTGCCGAAGGCCATCCCTGCAACCTGAACTTCGAGCAGCTTGCGATCGCCGCCGGCTCCGAAGGGTCGCTGTTCGTCCTGACTCAACCCAATCAGACCAGGAACGCGAGCGGCGAACCGCTCAACGCCGACGACCAGGTGATCGAGTTCGCGCCGGGGAAGGGCTTGCCGTGCCCTTCGGCCGAAGGCAAGATCGAAGTCAACGGCCACGAAACGGAAACGGTGACTGTCAACGGCCATGAAACGCAGGCGGTGACCGTCAGCCAGAAAGCGACCGCGAAATTCGATGCCATCTCGATCAAGCGCAATGGAGAGTCCCCGTACGAG
>WQXW01000192.1 GCA_009781575.1 Solirubrobacterales bacterium | reverse complement strand
CTCCGAGCGCCATCAGCACCATGCGCTCCACGTGTCCCTTCACCCGCGTGGAGACGGTGACGTCATAGGCGCCCGGCGAGAGGTGGCGAGCGTCGAATGAGACCGCCACCGGCCGGTTGCGGCCTCTGAGGACTCGGTGAGCGAGCGCCGCGCGGCCGGGGTGCGCGAGCGACACCACGATCCGCCCCCGCCCGCTGACCGTGACGCGCAGCGGCGCCGCGCGGCTCCCGCCGAACAGCGCGGTGCGCACGCTCGACCTCGCCCCGTCGCAGCTGCTGGCAGCGAGCGCGCCCGGCGCGGACGACCGGGGCCCGGGTGCCGCGGCGAGCAGGAACTGCTGGTCGACGCGCGCGCCGTCGATGCGGGTGGAGAGGTCGATCAGCTCCGGCGACCCCGCGGGCGGGACGCCCATCGGGGTGGACCCGCTCGCGGAGGTGGACGACAGGAGCCTGCGTTGGATCGCGCCGCTGGCTGTGAGCGCCAGCGCATAGGTGCGCACCGTGAAGCGGCCGATCCCCGGGTCAGGTGCAAACGAGACACCACCCCCGACCGCTTTCACCGTGCCGAATGAGGCGCCGTTGCAGTTGCTCGCGCTCCATGGGCGTGGGTTCCCCGCGGCGGGGCAGTGGCAGACGATCAGCGTCTTCGTGGTCGTGGACGCGGCGCCGCTGGAGTCGGTGGCCCGCAGGCCGACTCGGAACAGGCCCGGCGAGGGGAACGAGCGCACCGCCGCGCGGCCGGTCCCGCCCTGGAAGCGACCGCTGCCTTCGAGGTCCCACGCCTGGCCGGCGAGCCGCCCGTAGGGGTCGATCGCGGTTGAGGTGAACACGACCGCCTGTCCGGCCGCCGGCTCCGGCGCCGAGGCCCTGAAGCCGGACGTCGGCACACAGATCTCCGGGGGACCCGACACGGGGAGGTGGGATTGGGTGAGTTCCCCCAGCGCGCGGGTCATAGCCGCTTGCAGGGCCGCGCTGGCGGGTGGCAGCGCGGGGAAGCCCACCGCCGAGTAGGCAGGGTTTCGCCACGCGTCGAGGCCCCAGGAGAATTGCAGTGAGCCGGCGCTGAACACCTCCGCGCCCGAGCACGCGGTGTAGCGCACGCTGTCGGCCACAACCGGCGGCTGGCCCGCGGCCGGGGGAGGGCCTGAGTAGTGCAGCAGCGGGGTGACCGGCGGCACGTGACAGCGGGGCGCGAGCTCGTCGGTCTCGGGGCCGACGAGGCCGGCGAGCGGTCCCCCGGTGCTCAGGCCGGTGCCGGCGAACCACGGGTCGGCGGCGGTCGCATCGACCGTATATTCGAAGTCCTGCTGGTAGGTCACCGTGTTCGCGTACTGCACGCCCTCCAGTTCACATTCCGGGCGGGCTCGTGCGAGCCAGCGAAACTCGATTGTCTTTTCGGCGGGCACGGGATCGGGATCGGGCGTGTACTTGTAGGAGACCAGCGTGCGATCGCCGTTTTCGTAGCGCACCTGCCAGAAGCCGGTGTTGGCGCCCATGAACGCGAGGTTCACACCTGCCGCGCGCGCCGCTTCCCAGCCGTCGCGCATTCCCTTGGTCCAGTACTCGTCGTGCCCGGCGGTCATGTCGAGTCGGTGGTCCAGCAGGATGGCGGGTTCGCGATCGACGTCGTCGTCGGTGGCGTAGCTCACATCCCAGCCGCCCCGCTCGAGGAAGCGCACCAGCGGGTACTCCCAGTTGAACAGCCCTCCCCCGCGGCCGGCGGCGGGGCCGGCGGGCCCCTCGAACGCGTACGGTCGGTTGAACGAAACCTTCACCGCGCGCGGTTCGCTGTAGAGGTCCTCGCCGCCCCACAGGTTGTAGGCCTGCCAGGTGTTGGAGGGAACCTGCACGAGGATCGCCGCGCGATCGCCCACCGGTGCTTGCAAGATGAATGGAGTGAATCCGGTCTGGCCCGCCGTGGGGCCCGAGGTGACACGGAACACCGCCAGGTAATAGCCGCTCGTCCAATCGGTCGGCACCGCCAGCGTGTCGGTGGGCGACCAGCCCGCGTCGAGCTCTCCCGTCGCCGGGTCCGGGGGCGGGGAGGGCTGGTAGGCGCCCTGCTCGTCGCGGGTGCAGGTGGTGTCAACGACGGCGCCAACCAGGCAGGTGATCCGGCGACCGCCGCTCCCGCCGTACCACCCCAGGCGGTCGATTTCGATGCGGTACCTCGCCACCGGGGCGGTGGACACGCGGAAGCCGATCGTCTGGCCGGGGCGCACGCTGGTGGCGCTCGCGTAGCCGGCGATCGCGGAGCTGGGGGGATACTGCGTGGCGGCGGTCCAGTAGCTGTCGCCCGGCTTGGCGTTCTCGAGCTGGATCGGGTTGGCGGCGGGCGCGGTCGGCGGCGCGCCCAGGGCGATCGCGGCGAGCAACAGGAGCGACGAGGAGACCGCCGGCGTGGCAACCTTCATCATCGACCACAACAGCGGCCGAGGCGAAACGTTGCGCCGAGCCCCCTCAGGGGAGCATGTCGTAGTTGCTCGGTTCCCAGGCGAGCGCGGCGTAGAGCTGGAGCAGCGCGCCCTGGTCGAGCAGGCGGAAGGAGGAGCCCGGCGAGGAGGGCAGGTGGAAGAGGTTCTGTTCGCTTCGGTAACTGTTCCACGCGTCGTCGGCGTAGCTCTGGGCGGCCTGCAGGATCTTCGCCTGCAGGGCGGTGTCGGTGGTTGCCGCATAGAGCACCAGTAGGCCGCGGAAGTAGATCGCCATGAACGGCGCCGACTGGTTGTTGAGGTATTCCGCCTCGGTGAAGTGGCCCAACGATGCGTTGGCGAGCGCTTCCGCATTCGTCAGGTAGGCGTGATTGCCGGTGACGCGCGAGGCGAGCACGCCGGCGGCGATCATCGACCCCTGGTTGTAGGTCCACAGCGTCTTGTCGATCTGTCCTTTGGTGACCTTGTCGAAGACGAGCGGAGGCTTGCTGGGGTCGTATTCGTGATTCACTGCGCCCGGTTCGATGAGGTTGGCGTGCACGTTGTACAGGTATTGGTTGACCCAGCCGTATATCTTCGTCGCCGCGCTTTCATAGGCGGTGCCGTTGCTGGGGTCCAGTTGCGCGAGACGCAACGCGAGCTCGGCGTTGGGCGCGTTGGAGGTGGTGGTGCGGTCGTGGTTGGTCAAACCCAGCCCCGCTCCCTGCTGGACCCAGAACGTGCCGAGCGGGTCGAATTCGCCGGAGTTGGTATCCCAGCCGCCGGGATACACGAACGAGAACACGCCCTGCGCGCCGCTCAGCGCGCCGGCGCTCTGGGAGAGGCGGTACTCCTGCGCGAGCGCCAGTCCCACCCACGCCTGGTCGTCGTAGTACTTGTCGCCGCCGCCCCCGAACGGAGGGGTCACATAGGAGTCGTACCCCGGCGGGTTGGGCCCGCCGTCCCAGTAGTGGGAGAGCCCGGTCATGCGATCGTTGACGTCGGCCTGGTAGTTGGCGCCGCCGTCGACGCTCGGGGGGATCCCGGCGAGGGTGATGGTGCCGACGAGCGCCCGCGAGAACGGCCACAGGTAGGAGTAGGGGCGACCGCTCTGGGGATAGGTTTCGACGTACAGGCTGCTGGTGTCGCCCGGGTTGACGTTGGGCGCGTAGAAGTACTGTTGCATCGCCGCGTAGGTGGCGATCGCGTGGTCGGCGTTGGCCTGCTGGGTGCTCATCGGCGACTGCGTGGTGAACGTCTGGTCGGCGCCGTAGGAGGTGCCGAGGGCGTTGGTGGCCACCAGACGGTAATGGTAGGTCTGCGCGTCGGCCAGGCCCGCGAGCGGCGCGGACACGTTGGTGGTGCCCAGCGCGCCCGACTGCGCGGGCGTTTGGGAGACGTACGCGGTGGTGGGCCCGTAGTCGAAGTGCCACGTGGTGGCGAGCCCGTTGGCGGTGACCGTGCCGTTGAGCGCGGCCGAGGTCTGGGTGATCGCGCTCGCCGCGCCGGTGGCGGCGAGCGGGGCCGCCGGGGGCGGTGGCGGCGGTGGCGGCGGTGTGGCGGTCGTGAAGGTGCCGTCGGCGCCGTCGGCGGTGCCGTTGCGGCAGCCCCCGCAGTTGGTGGCGATGATCCGGAAGTGGTAGCGCGTGTGCGGTCGCAGCCCGGCGAGGGTCACCGATGTGGCGAGGGCCTTCGGCCGCTGGCCCACCCGCCGGGAGGCGCTGCGCGAGCCGTAGCGAGCGCTGGTGCCGTAGCTGAAGAAGTAGGAGGTGGCGGCGTTGGGCTTGACCCGGCCGGCGACGGTCGCGGAGGTGGTGGTGACCGAGCCGGCCGCACCGGTCCGTGCGCCCGGGGGGCACGGCGAGAACGACCGACGCCCCCCGTGGCGGCCGCGGCCGCGCGAGCGGTGCGCGCAGAGCAGCGGCAGGCGGGGCCGCTGGCGCGGGGAATGCGGGCGGTGGACTGGCGGGAGCGGCGCGGAGCGCGCACCCGCGAGTGGGACGAGCGCCGCCGAGCAGGTGGTGGCGAGCAGCACGGCGATCAGCCAGGCGCTCGCTCGCCGCGGGCCTCCTTGCGCGCGGGTCCTCATATACGTGTGAAACCCTCCGAGGAGCCGGGGTTGCGCGCGGCGACGGCGGCGGCGCTCGAGCTCCGGCCGTTGCGTGTTTTGTTTTTTGGATTGGTTCCGCGCGGAACGAATCCTCTTTTTGAATCCCCCAACGG
>WQXW01000191.1 GCA_009781575.1 Solirubrobacterales bacterium | reverse complement strand
TCTTCGAAGAGGATTTCGCCGGCGAGTCCGGCGTGGCGGCGCCCTACCTGAACGTGGGCCCGCTCATCTACCAGGTGCAGCTCTCGCGCCAGCTGAACCCCTACGACACCGAAGACGCCTCCTACCTGCGGGGGCTGTCCGCGGCGCAGCGCAAGCTGGTTCCCGGGCAGCAGTGGTTCGCGGTGTTCATGCAGGTCTACAACAACACCACCTCTCCCCACCCGGCGGCCGGCGACATCACGATCTTCGACACCGAAGGCACCACCTACCAGCCGGTGACGCCGAGCGGGGTCAACGAATTCGCCTACCGCCCGGTGATGGTGCCGCCCAAAGGGCGCCTGCCCGAACCCAACACCGTGGCGGCCAACGGCACCACCCAGGGCGCGGTGCTGCTCTACAAGATCAACGTCAGCTCGCTCGACAACCGCCCGATCCAGGTGAAGATCGTCGATCCCACCGAGCCGCGCCTGACCGCGCAGGCCGAGCTCGACGTCTAGCCCGAAGGCGCGGGAACTTCGGTCCAGCCACCGCTCGAGGTCCGGGCGGACCGCCGGACCACCATTCCAGCGGGGCCGCTCGAGCTCCGGCCGTTGCGTGTTTTGTTTTTTGGATTGGTTCCGCGCGGAACGAATCCTCTTTTTGAATCCCCCAACGGCTGCTCCGACAGGTGTGTTCGAGACGGCGCGTTCGAGACGGCGCGTTCGAGAGGGCGCGCGCGCGCACGGAGCATCGGCTCAGCGCAGGCCCGCTTCGAGCACTTCGCGCGCCACCGGCGCGGCGCTTTCGCCGCCGAACCCGTCGCGCACCATCAGCACGCCCACCGCGATGCGCGGGTGGATCGCCGGGGCGAACGCCGCGAACCAGGCGTCGGTGTTTTCGGGGCTGCTGGTGGAGCAGCTCGAGCTCGCCGCTCCGGCGGGCTTTGAGGGGGTGCAGGTCGCGGGGGCGCCGAGTTCGGCGGTGCCCGTCTTGCCCGCCACGGTCACGCCGGGGATCGCGGCCGCGGTGCCGGTGCCGTTGCGCACCACTTCGATCATCATCGTGCGCACCTCGCGCGCGGTGGGATCGTGCAGCACGCTCACCGGCGGCGCCGAGCCGCCGGCCTGGAAGGTGGGGGCCGGTCGCAGGCCGCCCTCGCCGATCGTGGCCGCGATCGTGCCCATCTCCAGGGCGCTCGCCTGCACCTGCCCCTGGCCGATCGCGGTCGAGCCGACCGCCAGTTCGCCCTGGATCGCGGAGGCTTTGGGCAGGGTGCTCTCCGCCGCGCCCGGCAGCCCGGGGGGCTGGTTGAAGCCGAACCGCTGCGCCATCCCCACGAGCCGCGGCGCGCCCAGCTTCACGCCCAGCGGCGCGAACACCGAGTTGCAGGAGACCGCGAACGCCTCCACCAGCGTGCCCCCGCACGACTCGCCGTTGGCGTTGTTCAGCTGCACGCCGTCCAGGGTGGAGTAGCTCGCGTAGGGAAAGACGCTCGACGGGTGTGCGACCCCCGCTTCCAGCACGCCGCTGACCGTGACCATCTTGAAGGTGGAGCCCGGCGGCTGCAGCCCTTCGAGCCCGATCCCCGCCACGCCGAGGATTTCGCCGGTCGAGGGGTCCATCGCCACCACGCCGCCGTAGTGGCCGCCCAGCGCGGTCACCGCGGCCTGCTGCACCGCGGGGGAGATCGTGGTGCGCACCGGCGCCGCCGCCACGGGGTGCGCGAACGCCAGCACGCGCGAGCCCGCCAGCAGCTCGCCGCCCGCGCGCCCGCGCAGCTGGTCGTCCAGCGCCAGCTCCAGGCCGCTGGTGCCGACGATCGCTTCGCCCGGCACGCCCTGCGCCTCGAGCGCCGCGCGCCGCTGGGCGGGGATCGGGCCCACCGTGCCGATCACCGCGCCCGCCGCGGCGCCCAGCGGTGAGGTCCGTTCGCCGGCGGCGCTCGCCGGGCCGCTCGCGAGGGTGGAGCCGTCGCGCGCCAGCAGCGGCGCGCGCGGCGGCAGTTCGGTACGCCGTGTCAGCCGCTCGCCGGGCTGCAGGCCCGGGAAGGTGAGCGCGCGGCTCCACGCCACGCGCGCTTCGCCCCCGGATTCCTCGACCGGAACGTCCAGGTCGGCGGCGATCGTGCCGAACAGCAGCGTGTGCACGCGCATCGGCACCTCCACCTCGCTCCCCGTCAGCGCGCGCGCTTTGCCCGCCACCGCGAGGCGCTCCGCGGTGGCGGTGCGGAAGGCGTGGCGGTAAGCGGCCGCGAATGCGCCCGGCGAGAGCCCGCGCCGGGCGGCCGGCGTGAGCTGACGGTACATCGCGCCGTAGTCGCCGCGCGACCACGACTGCGCGAAGTGTGTCGCCGCGCCCACCTCGCCGGATGAGCCCAGGCTGAGCGCCACCACGATCGCCACCGCCGCCGCGCACAGCGCCAGCGCGCCCGCCGCCAGGCGCCGGCGGCGACGGGAGATCGCGCGGCGGCGATCCGCCGCAAATGAGAGGGGGCGGGAGCGAGCGCGCGGCCGACTCCTCAGCGCCCGCTGGTGCACCTCACGCTCCAGATCCCCCCAATCACATCGAGCAACGGTAGAACATGACGCGTGCCGACGCCTGCCGAGACGTGACAACGCTCGATTGGATCATCGTGGCGTTCGTCGCGATCCTCGCGCTGCTGGGCTTTCGCCAGGGTTTGATCGTGGGCGTGATGTCGTTCGCCGGCTTCCTGTTGGGGGCGTTTGCCGGCACGCGGCTGGCGCCGCTGCTGCTGGCGCGCGGCTCCGCCTCCCCCTACGCGCCCGCGCTCGGCCTGCTGGGCGCGCTGCTGGCCGGCGCGATCCTCGCCACGGGGTTCGAGGGCGTGGGGCTGCGGCTGCGGGGCGGGCTGCGGGTGCCCGCGATCGGGCTGCTCGACGGCGCGCTGGGGTCGGTGTTCAGCGCCGCGGTGGCGCTCGGCATCGTGTGGGTGGCCGCCGCGGTGGCCGCCGAGGCGCCCGGCTCGACGGGGTTGCGCCAGGACATCCAGCGCTCGGCGATCCTGCAGGCGCTCAACAACCTGCTGCCGCCCTCCGGCCCCGTGCTCAATGCGCTCGCGCGGCTGGATCCGCTCCCGGCGATCTCCGGGCCCGCGCCCGACGTCGAAGCGCCCTCGCCCCACGTGCTGCGCGAGCCGGGCGTGCGGGTCGCCGCGCGCAGCGTGGTGAAGATCACCGGCACCGCCTGCGGGCTCGGCATCGAGGGCTCCGGCTGGGTGGCCGCGCCCGGTGAGGTGGTCACCAACGCCCACGTGGTGGCCGGCGAGCAGGAAACCACCGTGCAGCCGCTGGGCGGCGCCGAAGCGCTCCCCGCGCAGGCGATCGCCTTCGACCCCACCGACGACGTCGCGGTGCTGCGCGTGCCCGGGCTCGGCGCGCCGGCGCTGCGCATCGCCGCCGAAGCGCCCGAAGGCACCGCCGCCGCGATCCTCGGCTTCCCCGAAAACGGCCCCTTCGACGCCGTGCCGGCGCGCGTGGGCCGCACCCAGCGCGCGATCTCCGAGAACGCCTACGGCGAAGGGCCGGTCACGCGCACGCTCGTCACGCTGCGCGGCCGGGTGCGACCGGGCAACTCCGGCGGGCCCACCGTCGATTCCACCGGCCACGTGCTGGCCACGGTCTTCGCCAGCGCCACCGGCGGCGGCGTGGAGGGCGGCTACGGCGTGCCCAACGCCACGGTCAGGAGCGTGCTGGCGGGCGCGCACGCGCCGGTCAGCACGGGCGCCTGCGCGCCGCCGTAGGGCCGGCGAACGCGGGTCCCATGCGCCCCTGGTGGACCCCGTGAGCGTGCGCCCGCGGGCCCCCGGCGGATCCGGCGTCCTCCGAACAGCTACCCTGCGCCAATGCCCAAGACCCTGGTGATCGCCGAGAAGCCGTCGGTCGGTCGTGACCTCGCGCGCGTGCTGCCCGGGCCGTTCGCCAAGCACGAGGGCTTCCTCGAGGGTCCCGAGCACGTGATCACCTGGGCGGTGGGCCACCTGGTGCAGCTGGCCGAGCCGGAGGAGTACGACGCCAAGTTCAAGCGCTGGCGCATGCCCGACCTGCCGATCGTGCCCGACCGCTTCAAGCTGGTCGTGCGCGACGAGCGCTCGCGCAAGCAGATGTCGGTGGTCAGCGCCCAGTTGCGCCGCGACGATGTCGGCGATGTGGTCAACGCCTGCGACGCCGGGCGCGAGGGCGAGCTGATCTTCGCCTACCTGTACGAGAAGGCCAAGGCCAAGAAGCCGGTGCGCCGGCTGTGGCTGAACTCGATGACCAACGCCGCGATGAAGCAGGCGTTCGGCGAGCTGCGCCCCGCCGAGGAGTTCGCCAACCTCGAGCACGCCGCGCGCTCGCGCTCGGAGGCCGACTGGATCGTGGGGATGAACGCCACGCGCGCCGCCACGATCCGCCTGCGCTCCTCCTTCGACGGCGCCGTCTCGCTCGGGCGCGTGCAGACCCCCACGCTGGCGATCGTGGCGCGCCGCGAGGAGGAGATCCGCGCCTTCAAGCCCGAGCCCTACTGGCTGGTCGACGCCGTGTTCGCCGCCCCGCCGCTCGACGGCACCAACGGCGAGCGCGCGAACGGCGAGCGCGCGAACGGGGAGCGCATCTACAACGGGCGCTTTCACGCCGGCTCCAAGCCGCGGATCGCCACCGAG
>WQXW01000190.1 GCA_009781575.1 Solirubrobacterales bacterium | reverse complement strand
TCACGGTCGGCTACCAGCGCGCCGGGCGATCCGCGCAGGCGAGGATCACGCTGATCGCCCAGCCGTGAGCGGTCGCTGACCCGCCTCGGCCCCGGCGCCGGCGCGCGGCGTCGAATACGCCTGTCGGAGGTGGCGTTGCGTGTTTTGTTTTTTGGATTGGTTCCGCGCGGAATGAATCCTCAAAACAAAACACGCAACGGCCGCTGCTCGACCGGCGCCGAAGCCTCATCCCCCGCCCCCCGTGGGCGAGGCCCATCCTCGGTGGGCGAGGCCGGCTCACCCGCCGCCACGGCACGATCGCGGCCGCCCAATTGTCGATCCCGCTCGGAGGTGGCGCGCATGCCCGGTCAGGACCAGCCCAACATCCTCGTGATCTGGGGCGACGACATCGGTATCACCAACCTGAGCTGTTACAGCGACGGGCTGATGGGCTATCGCACGCCCAATATCGACCGGATCGCGGAGGAGGGGATGCGGTTCACCGACTCCTACGGCGAGCAGAGCTGCACGGCCGGGCGCGCGTCGTTCATCACCGGGCAGAGCGTGTACCGCACCGGGTTGAGCAAGGTCGGCATCCCCGGGGCCGACGTGGGGCTGCAGTCGGGCGACCCCACGATTGCGGAGCTGCTGAAGCCGCACGGGTACGCCACCGGGCAGTTCGGCAAGAACCACCTGGGCGACCTCAACAAGTACCTGCCCACGGTGCATGGCTTCGACGAGTTCTTCGGCAACCTCTATCACCTCAACGCGGAGGAGGAGCCGGAGCTCCCCGACTACCCGCCCGCCGACGATTTCCCGGGGTTCAGAGAGCGGTTTGCGCCGCGCGGGGTGATCCATTCCTGGGCCACCGACGAGCACGATCCCACCGAGGACGGGCGCTTCGGGCGCGTGGGCAACCAGCGGATCGACGACACCGGTCCGCTGACCAAGCAGCGCATGGAGACGATCGACGAGGAGATCCTCGAGCACGCGCTCGATTTCATCGACCGCAAGCACGCGGATGGGGCACCGTTCTTCCTGTGGTTCAACACCACCCACATGCACCTGCGCACGCATCCCAAGCCGGAGAGCGTGGGGCAGGCGGGTCGCTGGCAGTCGCCCTATCACGACACGATGATCGACCACGACAAGGTCGTGGGCGCACTGCTGGACAAGCTCGACGCGCTCGGGATCGCCGACAACACGATCGTGGTGTACTCGACCGACAACGGCCCCCACATGAACACCTGGCCCGACGGCGCGATGACGCCGTTCCGCAGTGAGAAGGACACCAACTGGGAGGGCGCGTTCCGGGTTCCCGAGCTGATCCGCTGGCCCGGCAGGATCCCCGCCGGCGTGGTGTCCAACGAGATCGTCCAGCACCACGATTGGCTGCCCACGTTCCTCGCCGCCGCCGGCGAGCCCGACGTGGTGGAGAAGCTCGAGGCGGGTCTCCAGATCGGCGATCACACCTACAGGGTGCACATCGACGGCTACAACCTGCTGCCCTACCTGACCGGCGAGGTCGACAAAAGCCCGCGCCAGGGTTTCGTGTACTTCTCCGACGACGGCGACCTGCTGGCGTTGCGTTACGACAACTTCAAGCTGGTGTTCATGGAGCAGCGCATGCCGGGCACATTGCAGGTCTGGGCCGAGCCGTTCGTGACACTGCGCGTGCCCAAGATGTTCAACCTCCGCACCGACCCGTTCGAGCGGGCCGACGTCACGTCCAACAGTTACTGGGAATGGGTCATGGACCACGCTTTCATCGTCTACGCGGCCCAGGCGATCGTCGCGCAGTTCCTGGCCACCTTCGCCGATTTCCCCCCGCGCCAGAAGGCCGCCAGCTTCACGATCGACCAGGCGCTGGAGAAGCTCGAGGCCACGATCACAAGTGGCCGCTGACCGCGCCCACGAGCTGGTGTGGATCGCGCCGGCACGCTTCCAGATGGGCTCGCTGGAGCACTACCCCGAGGAGGCGCCCGTCCGGGAGGTCGATGTGCAGGGATTCTGGATCGAGCGCCATCCCGTCACCAACGGTCAGTTCGCCACGTTTGTGTCCGCCACCCGGTATGTCACTGTGGCGGAGCGCCCGCTCGACCCCCGCGACTTCCCCGGCGCGCCCGCGGAGAACCTCGTTCCCGGCTCCCTGGTGTTCACCAGCACACCGGGGCCGGTCGATCTGCGCCACCTCGCGCAGTGGTGGACCTGGACCCCGGGCGCCTGCTGGCGTCACCCCCGCGGACCCGGCTCCACGCTCGAGGGGTTGGCAGCCCACCCGGTTGTGCACGTCGCCCACGAGGACGCCACCGCCTACGCCGCCTGGGCCGGCCGCGTGCTCCCCGGCGAGGCCGAGTGGGAGCTCGCCGCGCGGGGCGGACTGGACGGCGCCGCCTACACGTGGGGCGATCACCCCGAGCGCGCCGGTGAGCGGCTCGCCAACTACTGGCACGGCGATTTTCCCTGGCGCCCCCACGAGGGCTACGGCGCCACCACGCGCGTCGGGTCGTTTCCCCCCAACGGCCACGGGCTGCACGACATGGCGGGCAACGTGTGGGAGTGGACCGACGACTGGTACCTCGGCCGCCACTCGGAGGACCCCGAGCCGCCGTGCTGTGTGCCCGTCGAGTCCCGCCCCGACCCGGCGCAGGCGAGCGGCGAGCCGGCGGAGGCGAGCCTCGACCCGGCGCAGCCGCTGTTCAGGATTCCGCGCAAGGTTGTCAAGGGCGGCTCTCACCTCTGCGCCGACAGCTACTGCATGCGCTACCGGCCGGCGGCGCGACGGCCGCTGATGGTGGACACCGGCATGAGCCACACCGGCTTTCGCTGCGTGCTCCGGCCGCGACCTGAGTCGGGCTGAGCGCGCAGGCGAGCGTCAGCTCGCGGTGGCCACCAGCACGAGCACGAGCAGTCCGAGCAGCACCCCCACGGCCGCGATGCCCGCGATCAGCCGATCGTCGGGGGGCGCAAAGCGACCGCGCGCGAGCGCGTCCTCGACCTGTCGGTGGCGCACGAACGCGAGCGCGATGAACGCCACACCGACCGCCGCGAATCCAACGCCCACCACCGTGTAGGGCCACTTCTGGCCCCGGGCGAGCAGCGGCGCCAGCTTGCCGGTGGCGAGCGCCATCGCGAGGCTGCCGAGCCCGGTCCGCCACCATGCGAGATACGTGCGCTCGTTGGCCAGCCGCGTGCGCCGGGACGCATCCGGCGCGCCGATGTCGTTCTCGCCGGGCCCGTGCTCGCCGGGCCGCCCGGGGCCCATCTGGGAAGCCACCAGCTGAGGCTACTGGCAGGGGGCGACGTGCAGGTGATGGGTGGGCCGGTCCTGGATCGTGCTGCGGGCCAGCACCACCCTCCGCGGGCGAGGCCGGATCACCTCCCGGCGCGTCACGCTCTCCATGGATGAGCGACGAATCGGCGCAGAGCACCCCGCACCCGCACCGCTGGGCCGTGCGTGTGCTGGTGGTGCTGGCCAGCATCCTGGTGATCTTCGCGATCATGGCGACCTGGATCAGGGCGCAGATCATCGACACCAACGGGTGGACGCAGACCAGCGTGCGGCTGCTCCAGAACGAAAAGGTGCGCGAAGAGATCACCGGCGAGCTCTCCGAACGGGTGCTCGCGGTCGCCAACGTCCAGAACCTGGCCGCCGAAAAGCTGCCCCCAGCACTGCGCCCGCTGGCGCCGGCGCTGTCGACCGCGGCGGCGCAGGCGGTGCCCCCCGCGATCAACAGGGTGCTCGAAATCCCGGCCGTGCAGGAACTGTGGGGGCACGCCAACCACGTGGCCCACGAACAGGTGATGAGGATCCTGAACGGCGGCTCCGGCGCGCTGTCGACCTCCGGCGGAGTGGTGAGCATCAATCTCGACGTGCTGCTCAACCGGATCGGCGCGCGACTGGGGGTGGGCGAAGTCGGCTCCAAGCTCCCCCCCGACAAGCGCCAGCTGGCGCTGTTGCACTCCAACCAGCTGCGCCTCGCGCAGGACGGCGTGAAACTGCTGCGCAACCTCTCCTTCATCCTGCCGCTGCTGGTGGTGTTGATGTACGTCGGCGCGATCGCGCTCGCCACCGGCTACCGCCGCCACGTGCTGTTGGAGGTCGGCTTCGGGATCATCGCCGGCGCGCTGGTCGCGCTGGTGCTGCGCCGCTGGATCGAGAACTACGTGGTCGAAAGCCTCGTCAAAAACGAAGGTGTGCGTCCCGCGATGCGTGAAGTGATGGCGATCGCCACCGCCGGCTGGCGCAGCCGCGCGCTGTGGTTGCTGATCACCGGCGTGCTGTTCATCCTCGCCGCCTGGCTGGCCGGCCCGATGCGCTGGGCGGTGCGGGTGCGCCAGTGGATCGCCAATCCCCTCGAGCGCCACCCCGTGTGGTTTGCCGCCGGCGTGGTCGCGATCGTGCTGCTGATCGCCACCTCCGGTCCCGCGCGCACGCCCGGTCAGGCTCTGCCGCTGCTGATCGAGCTCGTGCTGGCGGTGGTCGGCGTGCTCGCGCTGCGTAAGCAGATCGAGCAGGAGCAGGCCGGCGGGCAGTCGAAGGCGCTGCCGGGCGGCGGCGCCACGCCGCAGGGCGGCGGACCCGGGCCGCCGCCGGGCGGGGCGCCGACGGTGCCCGGCAGCGACACGCCCCCGAGGGTGGGCGAGGCGCCCACGTAAAACCGGCGCCCGCTCCGACCGGCGCCCGCTCC
>WQXW01000189.1 GCA_009781575.1 Solirubrobacterales bacterium | reverse complement strand
TTCCCGCGAACCTGCCAAACATTCTCACGGTGGCGCGGATCCTGCTGGTGCCGGTGCTGGTGGTGGCGCTGCTGGGGGGCACCAGGCAGGGCGACATCTTCGCGGCGGTGGTGTTCGCGGTGGCCTCGGCGACCGACTTCGCGGACGGCTATCTGGCGCGCTCGCGCCGCACGGTGACCACGTTCGGCAAGCTGATGGACCCGCTGGCGGACAAGCTGCTGATCGTGGCGGCGCTGATCTCGCTGGTGTCGCTCCACCGCCTGGCGGCGTGGGTGGCGATGGTGATCATCGCGCGCGAGTTGGCGGTGACCGCGCTGCGCATGGGCGCCACCCAGGCGGGCGTGGTGATGGGCGCCTCGCCGCTGGGCAAGCTCAAGACGTGCGCGCAGATCGCAGCGATCCTCGCGCTGATCGCCACGAGCGGGCAGCCGCTGTGGGCCTCGCTGCTGGTGTACCTGGCGGTGGCGGTGACCGTGGCGTCGGGGCTGGACTTCTTCTTCGGCCTGCGCCGGCGGTTGCAGGAGAGCCAGGCGGCGGGTCAGCCGCGGGCGGGGGCCACCGAGGGCGAGCGCTGACGCGCGGCGCCCAGCGCCAGCCATTCGTCGAGCGAGGTGTGGTGCGCGGCGCCCACCCCGGTGTCGAGCTCGTGGCGCAGCTCCGAGAGGAGCCCGTGGCGCTCGGCGACCACGTTGTGCTGGTGGATGGTCTCCAGGTTCTCCTGGCGGGCGATGAGAAAGCTCGACGGGTCGAGCTCGGGGAGCGCGCGCACGACGTGGGCCACCATCTCGCGCACGCAGTCCTCGACGAAGCGCGGCCGCCGGTGGGCCTTCTCGACGACCGCGACCTCGTCGGCGCGCTTCATGAGCTCGTAGATCTCCGACGACATCGAGCCCTCGACGATCGCCAGCAGCGTCTCGGCGTCGATCTCGGCGTCGCACTCCTCCGGGCAGCCGATCTGGAGCGTGCCGAGGCCGCGCTGGTTGTGGGTCGCGACCGGCACGTGCTCGAACACCCGCTGTATCTGGTCCTCGGAGAAGCCGTCGCGGGCGAGGCGCTCGCGCGCGCGCGCCCACACGAGCTCCTGCGCGCAGGGGCACGCGGTCATGCCGGTCGCCGACACGCCGACCACCCGGCGGGTGCCGTGGGGGAAGGCCACCGCGCGGCCCAGGAGCGTGTAGATCTCCTGCGTGCGCACGCCCGACACCGGCGCGGGCTTGTGCTCGGGGTAGCGCGCCTCGATCGTGACCTCCGCGCGCAGGGCCTGCTGGCGCTCGCGCACCAGCTCCGCGATGTCCCTGGCCAGCGTCTCCGCGCGGAACGGCGACTCGGTCAGCACCACCTCGCCGATCGCCTCGTTGACCACCTCCTCGAAGCGCGACATGTGGGCGCCCTTCTGATTGGAGTCGAGGTCCACAAAGCACTCCAGGCGCGCGTGGTAGAGCTCCTCGCGGATGCGCACCACCTTCTCCACGCCGGTGAGGCCCACGCGCGAGAGCCCCACCGGCACGGCGGGCATGCGCGCCTGCACGTCGTCGCACGCCTCGGTGAGCCCCGGCGGGGCCTGGCGGGAGGAGGGGATCGCCACGGCCACCAAGGCTACCGAGCGGCCGCGGGAGGCCTGTGGGGCGGCCGCGGGAGGGGTACCGCACCGTTTCGGGGAACGATTCTGGTATCAATCACGACGAGGAGGTTCCCGCCCGGCAGTGCGGGGACGCGAATGGGGAGAGGTCCAAGGGATCGTGAAGCGGGCGAGCAGAGTGAGGGGCCGCGGGTCGGCCACCGTCGGTGATGGACGGATTCGCGGCTGAGCTGGAGTCGGCCCCCGGGTGGCTGGGCGCCCCCGGTGAGAACGGCGCGCCGGGCGAGAACGGCGCGGGGGACTCGCGGGAGCTGGGGCCCACGATCGAGCAGGACGAGCTGCGGGAGGTGCGGCTGGCGCGGACCAGGCGGGGGCAGGAGCGCAACGGCGGGCCGCACTCGCTCGTGAGGCGGCGGCTGGAGGAGCTGCGCGACGCGGAGGCGGGGCTGGAGATGGAGGCGAGCACCGACGCGCTGCGCGTGTACCTGCGCACGATCGGCCGCGTGCCGCTGCTGAGCGGCGCGGAGGAGGTCGAGCTGGCCAGGCGCATCGAGGGTGGCGATGTGGCGGCCAAGCAGCACATGGTGGAGGCGAACCTGCGCCTGGTGGTGTCGATCTCCAAGAACTACGTGGGCCGGGGGCTGGCGCTGCTGGACCTGATCCAGGAGGGCTCGCTGGGCCTGATCAGGGCGGTGGAGAAGTTCGACTACCGGCGGGGCTACAAGTTCTCCACCTACGCGACCTGGTGGATCCGCCAGTCGGTGAGCAGGGCGATCGCCGACAAGGGCCGCACGATCCGCATCCCGGTGCACGTGGTGGAGCGGCTCAACAAGGTGGTCCACACCGAACGGCAGCTGTTGCAGCGCCTCGGCCGCGACCCCACCCCGGAGGAGATCGCGGAGGCGCTGGAATGCACCGCGGAGGAGGTGCGCGAGGTCCAGCGCGTCACCATGCAGCCGATCTCGCTGGAGAAACCGGTGGGCGAGGAGGACGACGCGTCGCTGGGCGATCTCGTGGAGGACATCAACGCGGAGTCGCCGTTCGAGCTGGCCTCCCGCGCGTTGCGCCGCCAGAACCTCGGCGGGGTGCTGGCCGCGCTGGCCCCCCGCGAGCGCGAGGTGATCGAGATGCGGTACGGCCTCACCGGCGGCCGCACCCGCACGCTGGAGGAGGTGGGCCGCGCGTTCAACATCACCCGCGAGCGCGTGCGCCAGATCGAGACGCGCACGCTCAAGAAGCTGCAGGGCCTGCCCGAGGCGCAGAAGCTGCGCGGGGTGATGTGAGGCCGTCGGGGCCGGGGAGGCCCCGGCCAGTACCGCTCGGTCGCGCTTTTCCATCCGGATCCGAACGTATGTTTGGGTTGTGCAACGGATGTCACCACGCGAGCAGGGAGATCTGGGCGAGTTGTCGGCCATGTGCTGGCTCGTAGAGCACGATTACTCGGTCTACGCACCGGTGGGGCACAGCCCAGACATCGATTTGATCGCCGAACAGGGCGATGAGTTGCTGCGCGTGCAGGTCAAGACGTGCACCGCCTATCGCAACGATCGTTGGGCCGTGACTATCTGTACCCGGGGTGGGAACAGGAGCTGGAACGGGCTCGTCAAGTACCTGGACCCGCGCAGGATCGACCGCCTGTTCGTGCTGGTTGCCGACGGAAGGCGCTGGTTCATCCCAGCTCAAGCCATAGAGGGCCGTACCCGGGTCATGCTCGGAGGACCCAAGTACGCCGAGTTCGAGGTTGATGCCGGTCGTCCCATTCCACCCGGCATCACCCCTCTGATGGCTATGATCGCTAAGCCCGGTGGGGTACCCGAGTGGTCAAAGGGACGAGACTGTAAATCTCGCGGCTCAGCCTTCGCAGGTTCGAATCCTGCCCCCACCATAGAAAGGTCTTCACGTTTGACGACCCCCGACTTCACGTTTGGGCCTCAGCGGGGGTTTGAGGCGGGCTCTCGTGCATCAAGGCGCCCGCCGGCTGGCGATCGGCCTTCGTGGCGTCTCGAGAGAGGGTCCCAAGCCGCCCGGACGGTGTCCTGAGGCGTCCTGGGGCGCGGTGTCTCGGCGGAGGGACTGCCGGATGCGCGCGAGCTCAGGCCGCGATCGCCGGCGGCGCGTTGGCCTGCGCGGGTGGGTCCTCGACCGTCTCCTTGCGGCGCCGGCGCCGGCGCCTGGGCGCAAGCCCGCAAGCCGCGCGCCGCCGATCCTCGGCGTGGCGCGCGGCGAAGGCGTCCGCCGTGCGCATGTTGGCGATCACGAACACGCAGGCGAGCATGAGCGCGCTCGGCGCGAGCCCCATCAGCCGACACCATCCGCGGCTGATGTCGTTGCTGGCGGGGTCATATACACGCGAGAAGCTGCGCTCTGAGGCGCTGCGGCGCGCGTAGGAGGCGCGGTGCGCCTTTGAGGGATAGTCGTGCTTCTGGGCTGACTTGGCACCCACCGACGGCGGCACGGTGATCGTCTGCTGGGCACAGCAGGTGGGCGGATGCTGCGGTGGGTGCCCGATCGTGGGGCGCTCGTGGGAGAGCGTCATCGAGGCGGGCTTGTGCGCGCAGCGCAGCTTGCCGGCCGCGGCGGGGCAGACCACGCGGTGGTAGCCCTCTCGATCGAGCGCACAGAGCGCCGAGAGCCTGTGGCGGTGAAGCTCTGCGCTCTTTTGATCGTGAGCCTCGAGCTCTGACTCTGAGAGGTTGGGGGCCGGCGGGGCAAGCTCAAAGAGCGCCTTGGGCGTGGCCGGGCAGTAGAGCCCTCCGTTTGCGATCACGGCGCCCGCGTGGCTGCCCTTCATCCCGCGGTCGTTCGGATGTAGGTCGACCACGAGCTTCGCGCCGGCCGCGCGCATCGGCGAAGCGAAGGTCTGTGCCTCGCGGTATGAGTAGCCCGAGTCGGCGAGCAAATCACCGATCGCGATCCCCTGCTTGGCCATGCGCTCTATCACCGGCACGATCTGCGCGGGCGGGTCGTGCTTGCACGAGGCCAGCGTGATGCGCCGCGCCCTGGTGCTCTGCGCCTGCGCCAGGCGCAGGTAGCCCTCGATCTGATCGGCGCTGTAGGGCGCCTTGGCGCGCTCGCGCGCGAGCGGCACAGGCGCGGGCTGCGGATAGCGC
>WQXW01000188.1 GCA_009781575.1 Solirubrobacterales bacterium | reverse complement strand
CGTTGAGCAGATCGAGCGTGAGCTTGATCACCCGCGCCAGGCGGGTGGTGGCGAACTCGCTCAGAAACAGCGCGGTGAGGATGCCCAGGGGCGCGGCGATCACGGTGGCCATCGCCATCATGAGCGCGGTGCCGATTATCTCCGGCGCGATCCCGCCGCCGGGGGTCCCCTCGATCGCGGGGGGCGACTTGACCAGGAATTCGGGGCTCAGCACGGAGGCGCCGCGCGAGGCGACCGAGTAGACCACGATTCCCAGCACCGCCACCGCGAGCAGCGCGGAGCCGGTGTGGCTGGCCTCGGCCAGCCGGCTGACGAGCAGCCGGCGGCGCAGATTGCCGGACGGCGCGGAGATGTCGAACTGAGGCTCCCGCTCGCCGGGCGGCTCGAAGGTGTGGGAGTGGGCGGGGACGCTCATTTGAGGGCCAGGTTGTAGACATCGAAGCGACGCACGATCCGCTGTGCGGCGAGGTTGGCGAGCAGGCCGATCGCGAGCAGGATGGCGCCGAGGTAGAAGAGCGAGGAGACGTGGAGTTTGCTGGTGGCGGAGAAGTACTCGTCGGCGATCCCCGCGGCCAGCGTGTTGCCGGGCGCAAACAGCGAGGCATGGATTGCGGTGCCGGCGCCGATCACCTGGGTGGTGGCGATCGCCTCGCCCAGCGCGCGCCCGAGCCCGAGGAAGCTGGCGGCGACGAGGCCGGAGAAGGTGGACGGCAACAGGATGCCCCGCACCACCTCCCAGCGGGTGGCGCCGAGCGCGGTGGCGCCCTCGCGCAGCTCGCGGGGCACGGCGAGGAAGAGGTCGCGGCTGACGGAGGCGATGATCGGGACCACCATGATGGTCAGGATCAGGCTGGCGGTGAAGATGCCGGTGCCGGTGGTGGAGGGAGTGCCGAAGATCGGCAGCCAGCCCAGCGCGCCGTTGAGCGCGGGCTCCAGGTGGGCCTGCACGAAGGGCGCCAGCACCACGATCCCCCAGAAGCCGAGGATCACGGAGGGGATCGCGGCGAGCATCTCCACCAGCGGCCCGATCACCCGGCGCACGCCGGACGGCGCCACCGTGGCCAGGAAGAGCCCGATCGAGATCGCCAGCGGGACCGCCAGCACCAGCGCGAACAGCGAGCTGACCACGGTGCCGAACAGGAACACGCCCGCGCCGAACACCCCGAAGTTGGGCTGCCAGCGGGAGTGGAACAGGAAGCCGGGCCCGAACTTGGAGATCGATTCGCCGGCGCCGTGCAGGATCTGGTAGGCGATCACGCCGATCAGCACCACCCCCAGCACCGCGGCGACGGTGGAGGCGGTGCGGAGCGCCACATCGCCCACGCGATCGCGACGCCGCGAGGATTGGCGGCTCCCGACCGGGCGCCACCACGCGCGGAGCGCCCCGCCGGCCCCACCCGCTCCCATGCTCGGCATGTTCCGGCTCATGTGGGAGCCCGCGCGACCGCATCACTTCGAGCTCGCATCTGTTGGACAGCATTACACATCTACCGCAGCAGGCGCCCGGGCTGTATTCACAGGATGTACACATCATTTGTACAAGATCGATACACGAGGCGGGTGGGGGCGGGAGATGCTGCGCTCGGATAACCATCGTTCCATTAGGAGGACAGTTGACACGTAAAGCATCATCCAAGATCGCTGTGGCGGCGATCGTGGGGTGCCTGGTCCCAGGGATCGCCGCCAGTGGCGCCTCGGCGGCGGGCACCCTCACCGGCGCGGGCTCGACGCTGGTGGCGCCGCTCGAGGCGCTCTGGGCCCAGGACTTCCAGTCCAAGTACGGCGACGCGGTGACCTACGCCGCCGTGGGCTCGGGAGCCGGGATCGCCCAGATCTCCGCTCGCACGGTTGACTTCGGCGCCTCGGACGCGCCGATGACGCCGGCCCAGGCGGAAGGTTGCAAAAGCTGCGTCCAGATCCCGTGGGCGCTGACGGCGACGGGAATCGCGTTCCACGTGGAAGGGGTCAGCAGTCTGAAGCTCACCGGCCAGGTGTTGGCGGAAATCTACATGGGCAACATCAAGACCTGGAACGATCCGAGGATCGCGAAACTCAACAAAGGCGAGAAACTGCCCAGCACGGCGATCACGCCGGTGTTCCGCAGCGACGGCTCGGGCGACACCTACGCGTTCACCGACTACCTCTCGCGGGTGGACTCGAGCTGGAAGAGCAAAGTGGGCAACGCCACCACGGTCAGCTTCCCGACCGGCGTGGGCGGCAAGGGCAACGACGGCGTGACCGCGGTGGTGTCGTCGACCAACGGCGCGATCGGGTACATCTCGGCGTCGTACATCCTGGCCCACAAACTGCCGGCGGCGGAGCTTCGCAACGCGGCGGGCAAGTACGAGTTCCCCAACCTGAGGAACATCGAGTCGGCGGCGTCGCTGGTGAAGAAAGTGCCGGCGAACAACGAAATGCACATCGTGGATCCGTCGAAGAAGGCCAAGATCGCCTACCCGCTGTCGACGTTCACCTACGCGATCGTGCCGACCTCGGCGCCGCAGAAGCAGCTGCTGGCCAGCTGGATCTACTACGCGGCCACCGCGGGCCAGAAGTTCGGAGCGGCGCTGGACTTCGCGCCGATCCCCAAAGTGGTGCTGAAAGCGACAGTCAACACGATCAAAGCACTCCAGCAGGGCTGAGCCGGGCGCTCGTCTCTGTTGGGCCTCCGGCCGGTGCGGCGCCCGCGCGCGTCGCACCGGCCGTTTGCCGTTGACGAGCGCCAATCTGGCGCGGCCTCGAGCACACCCTGTCCGAGCCGCCGTTGGGGGGACGCGGCCTGGAACACACGTGTCCGAGGCGCCGTTGGGGGATTCAAAAAGAGGATTCGTTCCGCGCGGAACCAATCCTTAAAACAAAACACGAAACGGACGCTGCTCGACCGGCGACGCCCCGCGGGCGGCTCGAGCCCGGGGTCGCTCAACGTGACTGCGGCAGCGTGTGCGAGCCGCGCTTGCGCAGCGGCGCGGAGGGCGGTGGCACGACCGGCCCGATGTCGCCGTCGGGCGCCTCGTCGAGGTCGACGATCACGGGGGCGTGATCGGAAGGCCGCGAGCCCTTGCGCGCCTGGCGATCGACCCAGGCCGCCCGCACCCTGTCGGCCACGGGCGCGGTGGCGAGCACGAGGTCGATCCGCATCCCCAGGTCCTGGTGGAACATCCCGGCGCGGTAGTCCCAGTAGGTGAACACCCGCTCCTCGGGCCACCGATCGCGCACCACGTCGCGCAGGCCGAGCGCGACCAACTCGGCGAGCGCCTCGCGCTCGGGCGGGGTCACGTGGGTCTGACCGATATAGGCGTCGGGATCGAACACGTCGAGATCGGTGGGCGCGATGTTCACATCGCCGCACACGATCGTGGCGACGCCGGCAGCGGCCGCGCCGTCACCCGCGCCGTGGCCCTCGCCGTGGCCCGCGCCGCCGCCCCCGCCCTCTCCCTGGCGATGGCCGCCGCCCTCGCCGTGGCCCGCACCGTGGCCCTCGCCGCCGCCCGCGCCCTCTCCCTGGCGATCGCCCGCGCGCGCGCCGTCGCCGGCGAGGAGGCGCTCGCGCAGCGCGTGCAGCCAGGCGAGCTTGTAGTGGTAGTGGTCTGACCCCGGCGTGCGGCCGTTGGGCACGTAGATGGAATGGATCCGCACCCCGCCACAGGTGGCGGAGACCGCGCGCGCCTCCCGGCGTGCCGCGCCGGGCACGCCGTCGATGCCGCGCTGCACATCGTCGAGCCCCACGCGGGAGAGGATCGCGACCCCGTTCCACTGCGCCTCACCGTGGAGCGCCAGCTCGTAGTGGCGCCTGGAGAGCTCCTCGCCGAGCAACCCCTCGAAGGCGGGGTCGGCGAGCTTGGTCTCCTGCAGGCACACCACGTCGGGCCGCCGCTGGTCGAGCCACGGCAGCAGGCGGGGCACGCGCTGCTTCACCGAGTTGACGTTCCAGGTGGCCACGCGCACGGCGGACCACGGTAGCCGTTCGGCGACGCCGCCGGCGCGGCCGCGGGGTGCGGTTCGGCGATGCCGCCAGTGGTGGCCCCCGGCCCCCCGCGGCGGCGAGAGATGTGCCGACTCAACGCTTCGATAGTGATCACGCTCGATCGGCGACACTTCGCGGCGATCGCTCCTCGCCACGGTGATGCGTTTGAGCTGGTTCCGTAGCGAGGCGGCGCCTACTTTTCGCTGATCCCCCGCAGCAGCGCCACCGCCTCGGCGAGCGCCGCCTGCTCGTAGGGCCGCAGCGCGTCGATCGCCTCCGCCAGCCAGCCCTCGCGATCCCGCCGCTCGGTGTCCAGCGCCGCGCGGCCCTCCGCGGTGAGCTCCACCAGCGCGCGCCGCCGGTCGCCGGGATCGGGGCGGCGGGCCACCAGCCCGTCGTGCTCGAGGTCCGCCACCGTCTGGGCCATCGACTGGGGGCGCACGCGCTCGGAGGCCGCCAGGTCGGAGACGCTCCGCGCGCCTTCGCGGTCGAGCCGCCCCAGCACCGCGCCCTGCGAGAGCCCGAAGCGGTGCTCCGCGCGCAGGCGGCGCACGAGCTGGCCCAGCACCACCCGCAGCTCGCTGGCGATCAGCGCGGGCTCGCCGGCCACGTCCCGGGAGTGGCGTGTGGTCGGTGCGCCCGCCATACCGCAAAGGATACCGCCCAACAGCCAAACTGTACAGTTTGCCTGTATGATTTGGCTATGAGCACATCGGCCCCCGTGAGCGTGCGGCCCCCTTTGCGCGGACGCGACCGGTACAAGT
>WQXW01000187.1 GCA_009781575.1 Solirubrobacterales bacterium | reverse complement strand
TGCGCATGATCGCGTTCACCAGCGTGGTCACATACGCCTGGCCCTTCGACACCAGCGCGGTGGGGTGTTCGGAGACGGTGCCGTTGGGGTCGATCCAGCTCACGCTCGGCAGGCCACATTCGCCGGATCTGTGCACCCCTGTGAAGAAGTTGTTCAGCGACTGCACGTCGCCCATCTGGCCGTCTTCCTTCACGTCCAGGAAGTCCACCAGCGGGTTCCAGATCCCGGGGGTCTTGGCACCCTGCTTCACCGGTGTGCACGTCATCGCTTCATCCGACTCGCAATCCGGCTCGGAGCCTTCGAACACGTAGTAACCCCAGCTCACCCCGTGCTTGTGCAGGAGGTAGGTGATGTCGGTCCACGGCAGCGAGATCGCGTGTTCACCGGTGTAGGGATCCGGTTTCGCATCCGGGCTGGGCGGGCCTTCGACCTGCTCCACGCACGACAGCGCGTCGCTCCAGTTTTTGCACCCCGCCGACCAGGCAGAGATCTGGAAGAGGTGCTCCGGCCAGCTCCACGATGAGTTGGGCTCGTACATGTTGTCCTGCAACACGAAGTTCTGCGCATACAGCCAATAGTTGGGGATCTCGCGCGCGTCGTGGTAGCCCATCACGTCCACACACTGCGCGCTCGCGCCTTCGGTGCAGGGGCTGCAACCCGGTTCGGTGCCCTTGCATTTGCTGCCCTTCTCCGCCTGGCCCACGAACCCGTCCAGCTTGCCCCCATCGAGGTCCGCCACGAACGCGCCGTGGCCGTGCGGCCCCCCGTAGTTCTTGTCCGCGCTCTCGTGGAAGGGCCGCACGCAGCCGCCGTTCAGCGGATCCCCCACGCACACGCCCGCGGGAATGCCGTTGGCGCCCGGGTAGGTGCCAAAGTAGGAGTCGAACGAGCGATTCTCCTGCATGATCACGATCACGTGCTGGATCTTGTGGATGCCTTCCGCCGCCCGCGCGCCGTCCGGCCGCGCCAGCACCGGCGCCCACGCCAGCGCCAGCGCCAGCGTGGCGGGCGCCGCCAGCATGAGCTTTTGAAGGCGCATTCCGGTGTGTTCCTCCTCCGCGTTTCGGTGGACTCTGCGCCTGTGACCGACGCAGCGGGCCGGAGGTTGGATTGTTGCGGTCTCCCACGGTCGACCCCGCGCACCGCCACGGCTCGGCGGGGGCGGCGCACCGTGCATGCGCGTCCGCTACTCTGTAGCTGTTATGAGCGGTCAGGATGCCACGCAGGCAGCTGGAAAGCCCGATCCCGTCTCGCTCGGCTCGCCGGTCGGCTGGTCGGTTCTCGGCCTGCTTCACCGGGAGCCCCTCTGGGGCCACGAGGTTGTGGCGCGCTTCGAGGAGATGTACGGCGACATCCTGCCCCTCGAGTCCAGCGGCGAGATCCATGAGGCGCTCGACTCGCTCCGCAGCCGCGCGCTGATCGAGGAGATGGACGGCGTCGAGGGCGCCACCCGCCACGGTCCGGCCGGCACCCGCTATCGCACGACCTCCCAGGGCTCCACCGCCTACCGCCAGTGGCTGTCGTCGCGGCCTCGCGAAGAGGCTCAGCGCTCGAGGCTGATCATGGTGCAGCTCGCCATGCTCCCCGCCCACGCCGCACTGGAAGTGATCGACCGCTACGAGAAGGTCTGCCTCGAGCGAGCGGGCGAAGCGTCGCTCGCCCGTCAGCGCGACGGCGCTCCCTCCGGCTCGAGCTCGACGAGCCTGGAGTCCCGACTGGCGAGCGAGGAGGAGCGGCTCGCGCTCGACGCGCGGCTCTCCTGGATCGAGTTCGCCCGCCGCGAGTTCGCGGCGCTCGCATCCCAGCCACCCGACTCCGACTGAGCGTCCCCCGGCCCGCCCGGCGCGGGGCGGCGCGCCACAGTGGTCTCGGTGACTGCTCTGCAGCAAAATGCGGTGGCGGCGGCGCTCGCTCCGGCGGTGCCGGGTCGAGCTCCGGCCGTTGCGTGTTTTGTTTTTTGGATTGGTTCCGCGCGGAACGAATCCTCAAAACAAAACACGCAACGGACCCTCCGACAGGTGTGTTCGAGGCCGCCGCGCCCCGGACTCACACAAAATGCGCATTTTCGCAGCGCCCGTGCGGGCCCGAGCGGGGCCCGATCAACCTGATCAAAGCGGCGAGCCCGGAATAGACCCCCGCTCGGGCTTGGCCAGCCCCCCCAAGCTGGCCACGCCACGCCACGCCCCGCCCCGTCCCAGGTTTGGAAGTGACCTGGCCGGGGCATGTCAACCCATGGGCGGTGTTTGCGCCAAGGGATGTTTCACTCCGCGGGACGGCCCCCGAAGGTGGGTGTGTCGAGCATATCGATCGCAAGGGAAAGGGAGGCGGAGGAGCCCTCCCCGGCCGTTTCGTTGACCGTGCGCGGGCTCACCGTGCGCTTTGGCGGGATCACCGCGCTCGACGATGTGTCGCTCGCGATCGAGCCCGGCGAGGTGCTGGGGGTGATCGGGCCCAACGGCGCCGGCAAGACCACGCTGTTCAACGTGATCTGCGGCTTCATCGCGCCCCAGTCGGGCACGCTGGAGTGGAAGGGGCAGGTGCTCACCGGTGTGCGCACCGACCGCCTGGCCCGGCTGGGCATCGCGCGCACCCTGCAGGGCACCGGCCTCTTCGCCGGTCTCACAGTGCTCGAGAATGTGATGGTGGGGGCGGAGCGTTTTCGCCGCCCGGCCGGGTTCCTCCCCGCGATGCTCGGCCTGCCGCGCTCCGACCGCGACGAGCGCGCGCTGGCCGCCCGCGCGCGCGCCGCACTGCGCGAGCTGGGCTGTGAGGAGCTGGCCACGCGGCTGCCGGCCACGCTGCCCTACGCCGTGCAGAAGCGCATCGCGCTCGCGCGCGCGCTGGTCGCCGAGCCCGAGCTGCTGCTGCTCGATGAGCCCGCCGGCGGCCTCGGCGCACCGGAACTGGGAGAGCTCGGCGCACGCATTCGCGCGCTCCGCGGATCGATGGCGGTCATGCTCGTCGAGCACCGCATGGACCTGGTCATGTCGGTGTGCGACCGCGTGGTGGTGCTCGACTTCGGTCGCGTGATCGCCCACGGCGACCCCGCCCACGTGGGCCGCGACGAGCGCGTGCTCGAGGCCTACCTCGGCCGGGAGGCCGAGCGCGGCTCGCCGGGTGACCGGCCGGGGGCGGCTCGATGAGCGGCGCGCTGCTGGAGGTCTCACAGCTCACCACCGACCACGGGCCGGTGCGCGCGGTGGACCGCGTGTCGCTCGAGGTGCGCCGCGGCAGTGTGACCGCGGTGCTGGGCGCCAACGGCGCCGGCAAGAGCTCGCTGCTGCGCACGATCTCGGGGCTGGCGCGCGCCAGCTCCGGCGGCGTGCGCCTGGGCGAGCACGAGATACTGGGCACCCCGCCCGAGCGCATCGTGCGGCTGGGCCTGGCGCACGTGCCCGAGGGTCGGGGCGTGATCGTGGAGCTCACCACCGAGGAGAACCTGCGCCTCGGCGGGCTGTGGCGCCACGCCGGTCCCGGCGCGGTGGAGGAGATCTACGAGCTGTTCCCCCCACTGCGCCGGCGCCGCCGCCAGCTCGCCGCCTCGCTGTCCGGCGGCGAGCGCCAGATGCTGTCGATCGGGCGCGCGCTGATGGCGCGGCCGCGCGTGCTGCTGTTGGACGAGCCCTCGCTCGGCCTCGCGCCGCTGGTAACGCAGCAGATCATGGAGCTGGTGAGCCGCCTCGCGCACGGCGAGCAGGCGCTGGCGGTGCTGCTGGTGGAGCAGAACGCGCGCGCCGCGCTGTCGATCGCCGATCGCGGCGTGGTGCTCAACCTCGGGCGCGTGGTCGCCGAGCAGCCCGCCCACGCGCTGGCGGACGATGAGGGCCTGCGCTCCGCCTACCTGGGGTTCTGAGCGTGACCAAGTTCGTCGATCTCACGCTCAACGGCATCTCCACCGGTGCGATCTACGCCGCGGTCGCGCTGGCGCTGGTGCTGATCTGGCGCGCCACGCGCATCGTCAACTTCGCGCAGGGCGGCATGCTGATGTTCACCACGTTCATCGCCTCCGATGTGGTGAGCTCGAGCGGCTCCTACTGGCTGGGCTTCGCCGTGGCGCTCCTCTCCGGGCTGGCGCTCGGCGCGCTCGTCGAGCTGGCGCTGATCCGGCGGGTCGAGCAGGGGCCGCCCCTCAACGCGGTGATCGTCACACTGGGGCTGCTGATCCTGCTGGAGGCCGGCGCGGGCATGATCTGGGGCAACTCGCCGCGCTCCTTCCCGCCCGCGTTCTCGATCCGCGGCTACGAGGTCGGCCACACGCGGCTGCTGTTCTCCCCCAACGACACCTTCATCGTGCTGGTGGTGATCGCCGTGTCACTCCTTCTGGGCCTGCTGTTCCGCGCCACCACGCTCGGGCTGCGCATGCGGGCCGCCGCGTTCGCGCCGGAGATCGCGCGCCTCTTGGGTGTGCGCGTGGGCCACATGTTCACGCTCGGCTGGGCGCTGGCCGCGCTGGTCGGCTCGCTCGCCGGACTGCTGGTCGCGCCGCAGGTGTTCGTGGGGCCCAACCAGTTCGACCCCATCCTCATCTTCGGCTTCACCGCCGCCGTGCTGGGCGGACTCGACAGCCCGGTCGGCGCGGTGGTCGGCGGCGCCGTGCTCGGCCTGGCGCTCTCCTACGTGTCCGGCTACGGCGGCTCCTCACTGGTGACCCTCGCCGCGCTGGGAGTGCTGGTGATCGTGCTCATGGTCCGCCCCGGCGGCCTCTTCCCCAGCGCCAGGGCACGCCGTGTATGAGGCCCGCCTGAGATCCCGCCTCGTG
>WQXW01000186.1 GCA_009781575.1 Solirubrobacterales bacterium | reverse complement strand
CCGGCCCGCGGCGTCGGGCGCTTCCGGCCGGTCCGCCCCGTCGGCGGGTTCAGGCGCGTCGGCCCCATCGGCCCCATCGGCCGCATCGGCCGCGCCCGCCGCCCCGGCCGCGCCCGCCCCATCGGCTGCGCCGGCCGCGCACGCCGCGCCGGCGGCGACGTCGGCGCGCGCGGGATCGGGGGGCGGCGGTGGTGGCGGCGCGCGGCGCGAGTTTGGCATCGAATAGCGCGGCGGGCCCAGGTCCCCGGGCCCGGCTCGGGTCGTCGGGCGCTCCGCGGCTACAGCTCCTGGCCGGCGCTCGCTCGGGCGGTGTGCCGGTCGAGCTCCGTCCGTTGCGTGTTTTGTTTTAAGGATTGGTTCCGCGCGGAACGAATCCTCTTTTTGAATCCCCCAACGGCGCCTCAGACAGGCGTGTTCGACATCACACCCACGGGGGCCATCGAGCGGCTCAGCCCGCGGGTTCACCGACGGCGCCTACGACAGGCGTGTTCAGAGGCCGCCCCACGGCGGCCCACGGAGGAGAGGCTCAGCCCCGCGGGAACACGCGCGCGAGGCGCGCGAACGCCAGTGGGTTGCCGCGGGGGCGCAGGCGTCCGGTGGCGAGCGCGCGGCGCGGGTCGAGGCGGTTGCCGAGGATGTCGATGAAGTCCTGGTAGGAGGCGCGCAGGCGCAGGTCGGGGTGGGCGGCGGCGCCCTCGTGCACCGAGCTCGAGCCATTGGAGACGCACAGGTGCCAGGTGGGCACGTCGGGATCGGTGAATTCCCACTGGAAGGTGGTGGGTCGGCGCAACCCGTGCCGGGGGTTGACCTGGCGGCGCATTGTGTCGAACACGAGCGCCAGCGTGTCGGGGTCGCGCTTGGAGGGGCCCTCGCGCACGCCGGTCACGTTGGCCTTGGCCAGCGCGCGCCCGCGCTGTGAGACCTCGATCGGCGTGAGGTCGGCCGGAAGGAGAAGCGGGCCCGGCAGCGACTCGATCGGCATGCCGGCCGAGCGCAGCTTGGTCTGGAGCGAGGTCACGCCCTCGACGCCGACGCGATCGAAGGTGTAGCCGAAGCAGGTCAGGTAGCTCTCGTCCCAGCCCGGCGGCATCAGCACCTGGCCGGTGTAGATCAGCGTTTCGCGCAGCATGCCGGCCACGGCGGCGGGCACGCGCGCGTCTTCGCGGCGCAGGTCGGAGAGGAGCTTCACGCCGAAACCGATGTGGCGCTGCTCGTCGGCGGACACGTTGGCCATCCCCTCGCGGAAGCCCGGCAGCAGGTCGCGCTCTTCCAGGTAGGTTTGGATCATGTGCTGACCCGGCTGCGCGAGGCCGGCCTCGATCACGACGTGGTAAAGCGTGACCGCGGCGGCGAGCTTCGGGCGCGAGCGGTCGGCGCGCAACTCGCCGGTCATCCTTTCGAGGCGCTCCAGGATACGGCGGAAGCCCGGCGTGAGCTGGGGCTTGATCGCGGCCAGCGCGCTGCCGGTGGAGCCGTCGCCCAGGCCGGCGACCTCGTGCATGAACCGCTTGAAGAACACCGCGTGGCGCGCCTCGTCGACCTGTTGGGTGGCGAGGAAGTACTTCTGCTCCTCCAGCGGCGCGGCGTCGATGTAGGGCGAGAGGCTGTCGGCGACCACGTCCTCGCCCCAGAAGAAGAGCGCGTAGTTCCACAGCGCGGCCTGGCGTTGGAACTCGGTGAACTCCTCGCGCCACTGGCGCGCGTCCTCGGTGAAGTCGATGTCGGTGGAGCGCCAGTTGGAGCGCTCCCAGCGCGCGTACAGGTCCTCGTAGGAGATCGCGTCGGCCGGCAGGCTGCCGAGCTGCGAGGCGTCGGATGGGGATGTGATCGTGCTCGCCATGTCGTCCTCCAGGTGCTGCTCGCCGTCGGCTCGATAATGAACGTTATCGCAATAGCGATCGTTCCGCCTTACACTCCCTCCTGTGTCCGACAGTCGCCTCACCCGCGAGCAGAGCAAAGCGCTCACGCGCGAGCGCGTGCTGGACGCCGCGCGTGTGGTGTTCGCCAGCCGCGGCTTCCACGGGGCGTCGGTCGAGGAGATCGCGGCGGAGGCGGGCTACTCGACCGGCGCGCTGTACTCCAACTTCGAGGGCAAGGAGGATCTGTTCCTCGCGCTGATGGAGCGCGAGGTGGACCGCCACACCGAGGAGATCGCCGCGGCGGTGCGCGACCGCTCCTCGGTCACCGAGCGCGCGCTGGGCGGCTCGGCGCAGTGGATGACCGTGATCGAGCGCGAGCCGGAGCTGTTGCTGCTGTTCATGGAGTTCTGGGCCTACGGCGCGCGCGACGCGCAGGTGCGCGAGCGGGTGGCCGGCAGCTTCGCCCGCGCGCGCGAGGTGCTGACGCGGCTGATCGCGGACGCCACGCGCGACTTCGACCTGGAGCTGACGATGCCGGCGCAGGAGCTGGCCGTGGCGATCGACGCGCTGGCCGACGGCGTGGCGCGCCAGAAGCTGGCCGACCCCTCTGCGGTGCCGGACGACCTGATGGGCAACGTGGTCACGCTGCTGCTCGCCGGCGCCAGCCGCCCGGCAACTGGTCGCGCGGCAGGTCGCGCGGCAGGCACAGGCACGCGTAGTGCACCGTGAAGAGGCGCCGCGCGAACGGCGGCGCGAGCCGGTGAGCGGCGGCGCGCGAGGCCCACTTCAGGTCGCCGGCCAGCGCGGCTGAGCGCGAGCGCGCGAAGAAGCGGTGGACCGCCCGCGGGAGCGGGTCGTCGAGCTCGCCGGCGATGCGCAGCCCGGCGGCGGCGACGAGGCGCCGCGCGGCGGCGCGGTCGAGCCGTTGCAGGTGGCCGACATCGCCGGCCATGCGCCGCCGCGAGGCGCGGCGCGCGGAGAGGTTGCGCTCCAGGGGCACCTCCACCACGACCGCGCGGCAGACGCGCGCGACCTCTCCGAGCAGCGCGGGCGGGTCGGGCACGTGCTCGAGCACGTGCGAGAGCACGCCCAGCTCGAAGGCCCCCTGGGGGAACGGGAGGTGGCGGCCGTCGAACAGGTCCACTCGCTCCACCTCCGGGCGGCCGGCGGCGATGCGCACGGCGGCGGGCGCGATCTCGACCCCGAACAGCGGCCCGCCAAAGGAGCGCCGGCGCAGCTCGCACAGGAGCGCGCCGTCGCCACACCCGACCTCGAGCGTGCCGTCCGGCTCGAGCGCGGCGCGGCGGCAGAGCGTGACGACGTGATCGGCCTTGCCCCGCGCGCCCAGCGCGCGCCAGCGCGCGCCGAGCTCGGCCTGGCGGGCGCCCGTCGCGTAGGTGTGCTCGTAAAAGCCGGCGAGCGTGGATGGGGTGTGCCGGGAGTGGGGGATCGCGCGGCCAGCGTAGCCGCCGGGCCGGAGAATGCGCACTTTGTGGAAATCTGGCCCGGCCTCGAACACGCCTGTCCGAGGCGCCGTTGGGGGATTCAAAAAGAGGATTCGTTCCGCGCGGAATCAATCCTCAAAACAAAACACGCAGCGGCCGCCGTGCGGCCAACGCCCGGCCGGCATCCGACTGCGCACCCCACCACTCCGACCGGTCGATCTAGACTGGGCCAACCGATGCCGCCCACCTGGATCTGGATGCAGGTCGCGATCGTGGTGGTCGTGCTGATTGGCATGATCGTGGCGATCACCAAGCTCGTGTGAGCGCGGAGCGGCCCGCGGTGGGGGCGCTCGTTATGATCGCGCCCGATGTTCCGCTCGATTGTCGTGGGCACCGACGGTTCGGACACCGCGACCGAGGCGGTGCGTCAGGCCGTGGACCTCGCGCGCTCGCTGGGCGCGAAACTCGAGTTGGTGAGCGCGTACGCGCCGGTGCCGAGCCAGCGGCTCCAGGCGGAGCGCCGCGACGCGCCGGAGGACCTGCAGTGGACGATCAACCCGCACGAGGATGTGGATGCAACGCTGCAGGCGGCCGCGGAGATCGCGGGGCAGGCGGGGGTGGAGGTGAACACCTACCCCCGCCAGGGAGATCCGGCGGACGCGATCCTCGACGTGGCCGAGGAGCGCGACGCGGACCTGATCATCGTGGGCAACAAGGGCATGACCGGCGCCAAGCGGTTCCTGCTGGGCTCGGTGCCCAACAAGGTCTCCCACCACGCGCCGTGCTCGGTGCTGATCATCAGGACCACCTAGCGCCGGCGACGGCGGAGTGGCTTTCGGCGCCCTCCCGAGGCCCCCACGATGAACCGGCGTCCCGGCGAGGCTTTGTGGGTATCATCGGCACGATTCCGCGATCGATGATGGGAAGGGCCATGTGTTGGTCGTGGACTCGCCGGTGCCGGGGGGTACCGCCGAGCGAGATCATCTGACGACCTGAATCGTCCGGGGGGGCGGTTTCGGTGCGAAACCACCAGGAACGCCAAAACCAAGGAAGGCGAGCGCTGCCGAAGCTGGACTCCGGCATGCTCCTACCGCTCGCACTGCTCGCCGGCTCCGCCGGCGCTTTTCTGTTTGGGGCTTTCGTAATCGCGGTGCGGCTCGACGTGAGTTCGCCCAGGGGCCCGATCTACGCGGCGGGCACCGCCCTCGCGGCGCTCGTGCTCCTGCTCGCGGCGGCACTGTTCGCGCATCGCCTCCGCGCGGCGCAGCGACGGCACGAGCAGCTGGCCACGGCGCGGGCGCTGGCGGAAGAGCGCCGCCGCATGGCCGCGGATGTGCACGACCTGATCATGCAGGAACTGTCGTTTGCGCTGACAAATGCGCGAGCGCTGGTGGACGACCCGAAGCTGGCGCCGCAGGCGCGCGCGGTTGTGGCCGCCGCCGAGCGGGCGCTGGGTGGCGCGCGGGACGTGGTGGCCAACCTG
>WQXW01000185.1 GCA_009781575.1 Solirubrobacterales bacterium | reverse complement strand
TTCTTCCGCTCGCGCTGGGCGCCGGCTCCCGCGCATGTGCGCGAGTTGCCGCCGGACGCCGGCCTGCCCTCCGGATTCAGGGCCGCCGGGGTGGCGTGCGGGATCAAGCCCAGCGGGCGCCCCGACCTGGGCCTTTTGGTGTGTGACGCGCCGAGCCCGGTCAGCGCGGCGCGCTTCACGCTGACCGGCACGCCGGCGGCGCCGGTGGTGATCGACCGCGAGCGTTGCCGCCTGGAGGCGCTGCGCGCGGTGCTGGTGAACTCCGGCTGCGCCAACGCCGCGACCGGCGCGCGCGGCATCGACGCGGCGGTGAAGAGCCAGGGTGCGGCGGCGCGGGCGCTCGGCTGCGAGCCCGCCGAGGTGGCGCTCGCCTCCACCGGGGCCATCGGCCGGCACCTGCCGGTCGATGAGGTGCTGCGCGGCGTGCGGGAGGTGAGCGGCGGGTTGCGGCGCGCGGGCGACGGCGACTTCCAGCAGGCGATCGAGACCACCGACCGCTTCGAGAAGCGCGCCAGCCTAGAGGTGCGCCTGCCGTCCGGGACGGTGCGCCTGGCCGCGCAGTGCAAGGGCGCGGGGATGATCTCGCCGCGCTTCGCCACGCTGCTGTGCTTCGTGGAGAGCGACGCGCGCCTCTCGCCCGAGACCGCCGACCTGCTGCTGGGCGTGTGTGTGAAGCGCTCCTTCGAGCGGATATCAGTGGACGGGCAGCTCTCCACCAACGACACCGCGATCGTGCTCTGCTCCGGGGAGAGCGGCGTGGCGGTGGAGCCGGAGAGCGAGGATGAGCTGCGCTTCGGCGAGGCGCTCGACGCGCTGCTGCGCCAGCTGGCGATCGCGTGCGCCGCCGACGGCGAGGGCGCGCGGCGGATCGCGCGCGCGGTGGTGCGCGGCGGCCGCGAGGAGACGGTCGAGGCGGCCGCGCGCGCGGTGGCCAACTCGCCGCTGGTGAAGGCGGCGCTGCACGGCGGCGACCCCAACTGGGGGCGGATCGTGCAGGCGGTGGGCGGCGCGCTGGGCGGCACCGCGCCGCTGGCGCTGGACGTGTCGATCGAGGGCATCCAGGTGTGCTCCGCCGGCGCGGCCGTGCCGTGCGATGCGCGCGCGCTCACAGACGCGGTGAGCGCCGAGGAGGTGGAGTACGAGGTCGGGTTGCCGGGCGAGGGGTGTGAAACCGAGGTCATCTTCTCCGATCTCTCCCATGGGTATGTGACACTCAACTCGGAGTACACGACCTGATGCGTGACGTCGGCACGCTGCTGGAGGCGCTGCCCTACATCAGGGAGTTCCACGGCAAGACGGTGGTGATCAAGTACGGCGGCGCCGCCATGGATGACGTGGCGCTGCGCGAGGAGTTCGCGCGCGATGTGGTGCTGCTCAAGTATGTGGGGCTCAACCCCGTGGTGGTGCACGGCGGGGGCAGGGAGATCACCGCCTACATGGAGCGCCTAGGGCTGCCGGTGCGCTTCGTGGGGGGGTTGCGCGTGTCGGATGAGGACACCGTCGAGGTGGCCAAGATGGTGCTGGTGGGGAAGGTGAACAAGGAGATCGTGATGCGCCTCGGGCGCCACGGCCAGCCCGCCGTGGGCCTCTGCGGCGACGACGGCTCGCTGTTGCGGGTCTCGCGCCGCCCGGCGCCGAGCGGCGAGGACATCGGCCTGGTGGGGCGCATCGAGCGGGTGGACGTCGACGTGCTGCTGCACGTGGGCACCGACTACATCCCCGTGATCGCCTCGGTGGGCGCCGATCGCGAGGGCCGCTCCTACAACGTCAACGCGGACGAGGTCGCCGGCGCGGTGGCGCGCGCGCTGTGCGCGTACAAGCTGGTGTTTCTCACCGACGTGGCCGGCTGGCTGCGCGATCCCTCCGATCCCGACAGCCTGATCGCGCAGGCGAGCGCCGAGCAGGTGCGCGGCGCGCTGGCGGGGCTCGACGGCGGCATGCTGCCCAAGCTGGGGGCGTGCGTGCACGCGATCGACGGCGGCGTGAGCTCGGCACACATAATCGACGGGCGCCTGGCCCACTCGCTGCTGCTGGAGCTGTTCACCGACGCGGGCATCGGCACCAAGATCGAGGCCTCCCAGTGAGTCTCGCGGTACTGCAGCAAGCGGGGGCCGTGCGGTGAGTCCCGCGGCGCTGCAGCGACTGGCGGCTGCGCGGTGAGTCTCGCCGAGCTTCAGCGATTGGAGCAGGAGTGGGTGGTGCCCTCCTACGCGCGCCTGCCGGTGGAGTTCGTGCGCGGCGAGGGCGCGCGCCTCTGGGATGAGGAGGGCAACGAGTACCTCGACTTCCTCTGCGGCGTGGGGGTGACGAGCGTGGGCCACTGCCACCCGCGCGTGGTCGAGGCGGTGCGCGCGCAGGCGGACCGTTTGATGCACGTGTCGAACATCTTCTACACCGAGCCGGCGATGCGGCTGGCGGAGCGCCTGTCGCGCTCGAGCCTCGGTGGCAAGGTCTTCTTCACCAACTCCGGCGCGGAGGCGATCGAGGCGGCGCTCAAGCTCGCGCGCCGCGCGCGCCCCGGGGGCGACGTGGTCGTGGCGCACGAGGCGTTCCACGGGCGCACCTACGGCGCGCTGTCGGCGACCCCCCAGGAGGCCAAGCAGGCGCCGTTCGCGCCGCTCGTGCCCGGCTTCCGAGCCGTGGCGGCCGACCCCGATGCGCTGGTCGGTGCGGTGGATGAGCGCACCGCCGCGGTGCTGCTGGAGCCGATTCAGGGCGAGAGCGGCGTGTGGGTGCTCCCCGAGGAGCTCTTGCGCGCGGCGCGCGAGGCGTGCGACGCCCACGGCGCGGCGCTGATATTCGATGAGGTGCAGTGCGGCATGGGCCGCACCGGCTCGCTGTGGGCCCACCAGCAGAGCGGCGTGGTGCCGGACGCGCTCGCCACGGCGAAGGCGCTCGGCGGGGGCCTGCCGATGGGCGCGCTCATCACCGGACCGCGCCTGGCGGACGTGTTGCGCCCCGGCGAGCACGGCTCGACCTTCGCGGGCGGCCCGCTGGTGGCGTGCGCCGCGCTGGCGGCGCTGGACGTGATCGACCAGCCGGCGCTGCTGGCATCGGTGCGCGAGCTCGGCGCGCGCCTGGCCGCCGGCCTGGCCGTCCTGCCGCACGTGCTGGAGGTGCGCGGCCGGGGCCTGATGCTCGCCTGTGCGCTGGACATTGCCGCCCCCGAGGTGGTGCGCCGCGCGCTGCTGGAGCAGCGGTTGGTGGTGAACGCGACCGGGCCGGACACGGTACGTCTGCTGCCGCCGCTCACGATCGGCGCCGGAGAGGCCGACGAAGCGCTCGCGCGACTGCGCGGCGTGCTGGAGGCCTGAGCCGTGCGCCGCGAGCTGCCGGGGGGCTTGGAGCTGGACGACGACCCGGCGCGGGTCGACGTCGATGCGGTGCACGCATTCATCAGCCGCGAGTCCTACTGGGGTCCCGGGCGCCCGCGCGAGGTGGTGGAGTGCGCGATCCGCGGTTCCACGCGCGTCGTGGGCCTCTACCGCGGCGCCCAGCAGGTCGGCTTCGCGCGCGCGATCTCCGACGGGGCGATCGTGGCCTACCTGGCCGACGTGTACGTGCTGGCCCCCTACCGCGGCCGGGGCCTGGGCCTCGCGCTCGTGCGCGAGATCGTCGAGGGCGGCGCGCTCTCGGAGGTGATGTGGCTCCTGCACACCGCCGACGCGCAGGGCCTGTACGAACGGCTCGGCTTCACCGCGCCGTCGGTGTACCCGATGCTGGAACGCAGGCGCAGGCGCGCCCCCGCAGAATGGCTGCTGAGCGGGGCGCCGAGTGGGCGGGCCCCGGGTGTGCGGGCCGAGCAGCCTCGCCCGGCCTCATGACCCCGCCGGGCTCCGATCCGCGCCACGGGCTCGGAGCGCGGGGGGGTTTTGTTTGGGTGCGGCTCTCCTGGAGGGACGCAGCCCGAGTACGGCTCAGACGCCAACGGTATGGCTTGCTCGGTCGGCAGACGGTGGAGGCGGCGGAGGGGCAGCGTGTTCATTTGTGTTTGCCGCTCTGATCAAATTGATCAAATGTGGCAAGCAAAAACGCAAAAACAAATGCCCCACGCTCGCCGAGCGAGCCGTCGACCGTGCCGCTCGGAGCCCGAGTGAACACGTGTGTGATCCTTAGTCTAAAGTTTTACTTGGTCGCATTGAACGGATCATTGTGATTGAATCGATCGAACTGATCAAAGTGGGCCGACTCGGCGGTTGTGCGGGTCCCGGGCGGGCCGGGTAGCCTTGCCCCGCCTCATGACCCCGCCGAGCTCCGATCCGCGCCACGGCACGGCCACCACCACGGCCGGCCACGAGGCGCCGGCGCCCACCGCCGGCTACGAGGCCGACCCGGCCGAGGTCGCCCGCGTGCTGCTGCTCTACTCGGGCGGGCTGGACACGAGCGTGATGTTGCGCTGGATCCAGGAGCGCTACGGGGCGGAGGTGGTGACGCTCACGGTGAACCTCGGCCAGCCGCAGGAGAACTACGCGGCGATCGAGGCCAAGGCGCGTGACCTGGGCGCGGTGCAGTGCATCACGGTGGACGCGCGCGAGGAGTTCGCGCGCGACTTCCTCGCGCCGGCGATCAGGGCCAACGCGCTGTACGGCGGCTATCCGCTGTTCACCGCGCTGGGCCGCCCGCTGATCGCCAAGCTGGCGGTCGAGCACGCGCGGCGCACCGGGTGTGAGACGATCGCGCACGGTTGCACCGGCAAGGGCAACGACCAGGTGCGCATCGAGGCGACGATCGCCACGCTGGCGCCGGAGCTGCGCGTGCTGGCGCCGGTGCGCTCCTGGCGGATGGGCCGCGAGGAGGAG
>WQXW01000184.1 GCA_009781575.1 Solirubrobacterales bacterium | reverse complement strand
CTGGGAGCTGGTGCACCGCTTCCGGCGCGTGTACGGGCAGACGCTGGTGCTGAGCAGCCCGGCGCGCATCTACACGGCGCTGGACTCGCTGATCGTGCACGCGCTGATCGAGGAGGTCAAGGACACCCAGGCCGACCCGGCCCCGACGCGGCGGCCGAAGCCCCACTACCGCGCCACCGAGCGGGGCGTGCGCGCCTACGAGGAGTGGCTGCTGGTCCAGATCGAGGAGGAGCGCCACCGCCAGCGGCTGTTCACGCGCCAGCTGGCCATGCTCGAGCCGCACGCGGCGCTGGAAGTGATCGATCGCTACGAGCAGGAGTGCCTGGCGGACACCGACGAGCTGCCGGAGGCGCGCTCCGAGCGCGAGGACATGGCCCAGCGCTTGGCCGAGGAAGACGAGCACCTCGCGCTGGAGGCGCGCCTCTCGTGGATCCGCTACGCGCGCCACGAGCTCAGAGCGCTGGTCGAGGGCCCCGGTCAGGTGGCGGGACCCGGTCAGGTGGCGGGACCCGGTCGGGTCGAGGGACGCGGCCAGGTCGAGGGACGCGGTCAGGTCGAGGGACGCGGCCAGGTCGAGGGAGCCGATCAGGCAGAGGAGCGCGAGCGGGAGTGAGCGCGCTGCTGGAGCTCGAGCGGGTGAGCAAGCGCTTCCGCCACGGCGCGCGCCAGGTGGAGGTGCTGCGCGAGGTGTCCCTCCAGGTGCACGAGCGCGAACTGATCGCGGTCTGGGGCCCGGCGGGCTCGGGGCGCTCGACCCTGCTGCGCATCGTCGCGGGCATCGAAGCGCCCGACGACGGGTGGGTGCGCTTCAGGGGCCGTGACCTTCGCCTCGGTGTGGGCGCGCTCGGGGGCGGTGTGGCCTACTGCCAGTACTCCTTCCGCGGGGTGGAAGGCATGAGCGTGTTCGACGAGGTGATCGCCGCGCAGCTGGCGCTGGGCCTGAGGGCCTCGCACGCCAGGGATCGCGCCGTGGCGGCGCTCGAGCGCAGCGGCGCGTGGGAGTGCGCGCCGAGGCGTCCCGCCGAACTGGACCGCGGAGAGGCGGTGCGGGTGTCGATCGCGCGCGCGCTGCTGCAGAACCCGTCGCTGCTGGTGATCGACGAGCCGACCACCCGCGTGGAACCTCTGGAGCGCGACCGCGTGCTGGAACTGCTGCGCTCGCTCGGCGGGGAGGGGATCGCGGTGCTGATGAGCGTGGACAAGGGCGCGAGCCTGTTCGCCGCGGATCGCGCGCTCTCGCTCTCCGACGGCGCGCTGCGAGGCGACGCCGTGCCGGAGCTCGCGCAGGTGGTGCATCTGCCGCTGCTCGCCAGCGGTTGAGTGGGCGCATTTTTTGGGAGGCAACAACGCGCCCTCCCGCATCGCGCGCGCGGTGACCGGCCGTCACGCGCCGGCGACGAGCCGAGCGGTCGATCCTCCGGGCGCCGCCGGACCCGGGGGCTCGGCACGGCGCGAGCGTATTCCCCATTTGCAGGGGCCCATACTCCCATTTGGGAGCCTGCTATACAGGGGCATCGTGCCCGATCCGAGCAGGCGCGCACAGGCGGACGGCCGGCCCCCGCGCCCGCGCGGGTGGCTGAGGCACTACGCGGGCTTCCTCTCGCCGGATGCCGCGGCGGCGATGCCGCTGCTGCTGGAACGCGACCGGTCCCAGCGGATGCGCCGGCTGGCGGGCGCCGCGAGCGCGGGCGCCGCGAGCGCGGGCGCCGCGAGCGCGGGCCTCGGGAGCGCGGGACTCCCAGGCGCGGGGCGCGTGCGGCGACGCCGGCCCACGCGTGGGCGCATGCGCGCGCTCACCGCCTCGCCGGGCGCGCGGCTGCGCTGGCGCGAGGCGCCCTGCCCCCCCGGGCCGGATCCCGAGGGCGCCGTGGTGCACCCGATCGCGATGGCCACGTGCGACATCGACTGTCCGCTCGTGCTGGGGATCACCCAGCTGGCACTGCCGCTCCACCTCGGCCACGAATGTGTGGCGCAGGTGCTGAGCGTGGGAGAGCGCGTGGCCACGGTCGAGCCGGGCGATCGCGTGGTGGTGCCCTTTCAGATCAACTGCGGCGATTGCGGGTCGTGCCGCGCGGGACACACCGGCAACTGCCTGTCGGTGCCGCCGCTGTCGGCGTACGGCATGGGTCTGGCCACCGGCCACTTCGGCGGCGCGTTCGCCGATGAGCTGTCGGTCCCATACGCCGACGCGATGCTCGTTCCGCTGCCCCCCGGAGTCGACCCGGTGGCGGCGGCCAGCGTGTCGGACAACATCTGCGACGCCTATCGCCACATCGGCCCGCACCTCCCCCGGCTGCTGGAGGGCGACCCCGGCGCGGAGGTGCTGATCATCGCCTGCCTCTCGCGGCGGCCGGTGTTCACCGCGAGCTGTCCCCTGTACGCGGGACTGATCGCGCGCGCGATGGGCGCGCGCAACGTGACGCTCGTGGACTCCCGCGCCCACGTGCGCGCGCTCGCGGAGCGGCTGGGCCTGACAGCGCTGGCGCCCCGCGAGCTCCACCGAGACGCGAGGGCGCCACTGGTGGTGCACATCAGCGCCGACCCGCTCGCCGTGGCGCTCGCCCACACGGCGCCCGACGGCGTGTGCACCAGCTCGGGCGGCCTGCACCGCAGTACGCGCGTGCCGCTGCTTCAGATGTACGTGCGCCGCGCCACACTGCACGTGGGCATCCCGCACACGCGCGCGCTCATGCCCGCCGTGCTCGAGCTCATGGCCGACGGAGCGCTGCGCCCGGAGCTGATCACCACCCAGGTGGCGCCCCTCGACGACGCGCCGCACGTGCTGCGGGAGCACTGCGTGGAGGGCGGCGTCAAGACGGTGCTGACGGCGTGAAACCCCCCCATGCGCCGGATTCCCGCAAAATGAGCGCGCGCCCGGCGCCCGCTCCGGCGATGCCGGTCGAGCAGCGGCCGTTGCGTTTTTTGTTTTGAGGATTCCTTCCGCGCGGAACGAATCCTTTTTTCAAATCCCCCACCGGCTCCTCAGACATGTGTGTTCGACCGCCCGCGCCCGCGCCCGCGCGCGCGCGCCGAATCATCTCATCAACACTGCCACCCGCGCCTGCAGCGGCCTGCCGTGGGCCGGGGTGAACGAGAGCCGGATCGGCGCCATCAGGCGACGGCCGTTGTGGCGCGCCACGAAGCGCTGATCCTGGCGGGAGAGCATCAGGGTCACGGTCACGGTGCCGGCGCCGCGCACGGTCCGGCTCACGCGTGAGAGCCCGCCGCCGCCGGCCACCAGGCGCCCGGCCGAGGGCACGCTCACCACGACGGTGGCGTGCTTGCCCCTGACCGCGTGGCGGATCACGCGGATCTCGGGCGCGCACCCCTGCACGGCGATCGGCGTGGCCTGCTTGATCAGCGCGCCGTTCTGGGCGGTGAAGGTGGTGGGCATCTGGAGCTTCGAGGCGCACAGATCGCCGTTGGCGGCCAGCGCGGAGTCGGGCCCGGCGGGCAGGTTCAGTTCGAAGGAGCCGATCGGCACGTCGGGCACGGTGTTGAACGTCGTGGAGGTCACGCCTTCTTTGGAGATGAACGTTTCGCCGTGCAGATCCACGGTCAGCGCGTAGCCGTGCAGCACGATGATCAGTTCGGGGAACTTGGCGCCGCCGTGCGAGACGAAGTAGGCCGGCCCGTGGAAGTCTTCGGGGATGATCGGGGTGGTGGCGGTGGCTTCGCCGATCTTGGAAGCCGCCGGGCAGTTGGCGGGGCTCTGGTTGAACACCGTGTCGGTGCAGGCCTTCTGCAGCGTGGTCAGGCGCGAGGGCAGCTGCTTTGGCAGTTCGACGCGCACTTTGGCGATGTTGGCCTGGCTGCCGAACGGCGCCCTGGGATAGGTGAGCTTCACGTGCAGGCTCTCCCCGCCGGTGCGCGTGTGGTGCGCCGAGGTGGCCACCGCGAATTGGGGTTTGAAGGCGAGCGTGGCGCAGTTGGTGACCTGGAAGGGCACCGAGAGAGAATCGACGGCGCCTTCGGCGCTCGTGAGCGCCCCGGTGATCGCCATCTTGCCGCAGTTGGTGGGGTTGAAGATGAAGGAGGGGCGGTTGATCGTGACGTTGACGTGCTTGATCTGCAGCGGGATGCCGTCGAGGATCGTGGGGATCCGATACGGGCCGGAGGTGTCGGAGGTGACCGTGATCGCGGCGGTGGTGGGGTCGATTTCGATCTTGGCGCGCACCACCACGCAGTCACAGGCGGGCATGTATTCGTTTGGCTTCGAGCTGTCGCGCTCCACGTCGAATGGTCCCGCCTTGGCCGGGTTGACGATCGCAAGGCCGTAGGGCGCGCCCCGGTAGGGGCCGGTGATGTAGACCCGCCCACCCTGAACCGTGAAGGGGTCGCCGCCCAATCCGACCGAGATCGTGGTTTCGCCGATCTGGCTGGCGGCGGGGCAGAGGCCGGCATTCGCCTGCGTTTCGCCGCAGAGCGGGATGCCGGTGAGCATGCCGGAGAGGCCGGGCGGCATGTGCAGCTGGATCGCGTCGAGGTTCTGGTTGCCGTCGGAGCGGGACATGGTCAACGTGAACGGCGAGAAGCCGCCGGCCTGGATCGAGGGGTCGCCGGCGGCCAATTCGGGGGAGAACGGCAGCGAGCTGGAGCAGGCGCCGCCGTTGGGGCCGGAGGTGACGTTGAACGTCGAGGAGGAGGCCACGGTCGCGGATTCGGACCAGGGCGTGAAGGTGCCGGTGCTCGTGTAGGCGCCGCAGTGGGCCGGGGTCGAGAGCGGCGCGCGATCGCCGCCGAAGAAGTGCACTTCGATGTCTTCGAATGGCACCTCGGGCAGGAAGTCGGCTTCCGGATAGTTCGCGTAGCGGGGATCGTGCGAGAAGAGCG
>WQXW01000183.1 GCA_009781575.1 Solirubrobacterales bacterium | reverse complement strand
GCGGCGCGTCGAAGTCGTCGGGCACCACGAGCCTGCCCCGATCGAGCCCGAAGCGGCGCTCGGAGGCGCGCCGTACCGGCACCAGGCTCGCGACCGCCTGGCCACGACGAGTGATCACGACCTCCTCCCCCGCGGCCACGTCCTCCAGGAGCCGGGAGAGGTGGGTCTTCGCCTCGTGCACGCCCACAGACTTAGTCATGGACTTAGTCTAGTGCAAGGGAAAACACGGCACGCCCCCGCCCGTCGAGCTCCAGCCGTTGCGTTTTTTGTTTTGAGGATTGATTCCGCGCGAAACGAATCCTCTTTTTGAATCCCCCAACGGCGCCCGCGACAGGTGTGTTCGAGACAGCGCGCGGGCGCCAGGATGGACGGGAGCGCGGCGGCCCTGCGCGTGGCGACCAAACGCAAACCCGCCGACCCACGGCTGTGAGAACATACGTTCGTGCGATGGGCCAACCTCATCGAGGACGGCGAGAATGGGGTCGAGCAGTGGCGCCTCCCCGGATACCGCGAGGAGGCGGTGGTGCGCCACTTCGACGCACCCGAGGCGCTGGACACGCGCTTCTACGAGGTGCGCGCCCGCTCGGCGCTCAACCGCGTGCCCGAGAAGTCGCGCATGCCGTTTCGCTGGACCGTGAACCCATATCGTGGATGTTCACATGCTTGCGTTTTCTGTTTCGCTCGCCCCACCCACACCTTTCTCGGCTTCGACGCGGGCCGCGACTTCGAGCGGGAGATCGTGGTCAAGGTCAACGCGCCGGAGGTGCTGCGCGCCGAGCTGGCGCGCCCGTCGTGGCAACACGAGCACGTGGCGCTGGGCACCAACACCGACCCATACCAATGGGTGGAGGGACGGTACCGGCTGATGGTGGGCATCTGGGAGGCGCTGCGCGACGCCGCCAATCCCTGCTCGGTGCTCACCAAGTCGCCACTGGTGCTGCGCGATCTGGACCTGCTGGTGCAGATCGCGCGGCGCACGCACGTGAGCGCGGGTCTCTCGATACCCACGCTCGATGAGCGCGCGTGGCGCCAGACGGAGCCGCACACGCCCAACCCCCGCGCGCGCCTGGAGGCGGTGGCGGAGCTGAACCGCGCGGGCATCCGCACGGGAGTGTTGATCGCGCCGCTGATGCCCGGTGTGAACGACGCCCCCCAGCAGCTCGAGCCGCTGTTGCAGGCGGTCCACGACGCCGGCGCCACCTACGTGAGCGGCGTGGCGTTGCACCTGCGAGGCGAGGTCAAGCACCTGTTCACGGAATGGCTCACCGCGCACCGCCCCGAGCTCGTGCCGCGCTATCGGGAGCTGTACGCCCGCGGCGCCTACGCGCCCCGCCCCGAGCGCGAGCGCCTCGCGGCGCTGGTGCGCCCGCAGGCTCCCCCGCAGACCCCGCCCCGCTGGTCGGGCCGCTGGCAGGAGGTCCCGGTGCCGCCCCCACAGACCGGTGAGCCCCGGCGGGCATCTCAGCAGCGGCTCTTCTGAGAGCCGGCGCGATGCGGGGCACGCCCGCGGCGGCCACACGGATTGGCCGCTATTTGCGTGCTTTTGGGTGGGGGCGCGTTTGCGCATCGTGCGCATTTGGAAGGGAGAACTGGACAAGACCGGCCGACCGTGGACCCGAACGCGGTGGGGCGGGCACAGCTCGATTCCCATCGCGCCCCGTGGATCACGGTGGAGCCGAGCCTGACGGGCTGCGGCCGCGCGCCGCCGGCCGCCGCAAGAGGGTCCACGCAGGGTCAACTCGAGTGAGGAAGTGCTTGTGCCGGACCACCCCGTTGGGGGTGGCGGATCGTCGACCGATGATGCTCCACGAGAGGAGTTGATGAGCATGGCCCCCAGCGCGTCCAGCGCAGCTCACCGGAGGGCTCGCGGCGAGCGCGCGGCGCGCGGCGCTCGCTCACGGCGGGCGGCCCCGTCCCGGCCCACCGCATCGTCACGCCCCACGGCGCCGTCCCGCCGCGCGGCGCCGTCCCGCCGCGCGGCCCGCCCCGGCGACCGACCGCGCGCGGAGCGCCGGCCGGACGGGGTGTTCCTGACGGGCGCGACCGGCTTCGTGGGCATGGAGCTGTTGGCGCGGTATCTGGAGCGGACCGATCGGCCGGTGTACGCGCTGGTGCGAGCCTCCGACGATCGCCAGGCGGCGGCGCGGCTGGAGCGCACCGTGCGGGGGCTGTTCGGCGCGGATCATCCCTACGCGCACCGCGCGGTGGCGGTGCGTGGCGACCTCACCACCCCGCATCTCGGGCTGGACGGGCGGCACGAGCCGCTGGCGGAGCAGGTGAGCGAGATCGTGCACAGCGGCGCGACGGTGTCGTTTTCGCAGCGCCTGGGGACGGCGCGCGCGATCAACGTGGACGGCACGCGACGGGTGCTGGAGCTGGCGGAGCGCTGCGCACAGCGGGGCGGCCTGCGGCGGCTGTCGCACATCTCCACCGCGTACATCTCGGGCGCGCATCGGGGCAGCTTCGGCGAGGACGACCTGCATCTGGGCCAGCAGTTCCACAACAGCTACGAGCAGTCGAAGTTCGAGGCCGAGCGGCTGGTGGCGCGCGCGAGGGGGCGGCTGCCGACCACGGTGGTGCGCCCCAGCATCGTGGTGGGCGAGCGCCACACCGGCTGGACGTCGTCGTTCAACGTGCTCTACTGGCCGCTGCGCCTGCTGGCGAGCGGCGCCTACTACCCCGCGGTTCCGGGGCGGCCCCACGCGCCCGTGGACGTGGTGCCGGTGGACTACGTGGCCGACGCGATCTTCGCGCTGAGTGGCACCCCGGAGGCGGAGGGCGGCACCTACCACCTGACCGCGGGCGCGGACACCAGCACCGTGGGCGAGGTGCTGGAGCTGGCGGCCACGCGCTTTCGCAGGCGCGCGCCCCGCGTGATCGCGCCCTCGGTGTACCGGCGCGTGCTCCACCCCCTGTTGACCCGCGCCAGCCGCGGCGGGCCCTACCAGCGCGTGCTGGAGCGCGCGGAACTGTACTTTCCCTACCTGGCGATGGGCGCGGTGTACGACGATCGCCGCGCGCGCGTGACACTGCGCACCGCCGGCATCGGGCCGTCGCCGTTGCACCGCTACTTCGATCGGCTGGTCGATTTCGCGGTGGCGGCGGAGTGGGGACGCAGGCCGATCCCGCGCGCCTCCCTGGCCGCGGGCTCGATCGGGGGTGAGCGATGAGCGCCACGCGACTGTCGGCGCTGGATGCGTCGTTCCTGGCGGTGGAGACGCCCACCGCGCACATGCACGTGGGCTGGGCGGCCGAGTTCTCGCCGCCCGCCAACGGGCGGCTGCCGAGCTTCGCACGCGTGCGCGCGCACATCGAGAAACGACTGACGCGCGCGCCGCGGTACCGCCAGAAGCTGGCGCCGGTGCCGCTGGGCGTGCACGCGCCGGAGTGGATCGACGACCCCCACTTCTCGGTGGACCGCCACGTGTACCGCGCGCCGGGACCGCTCAACAACCTGGTGGACGAGGTGATGTCGATCCCGCTGCGCCGCGACCGCCCGCTGTGGGAAATGTGGATCTGCGAGGAACCGCACGAGCGGCGCATGGCGCTGGTGGGCAAGGTCCACCACTGCATGGTCGACGGGCTGGCGGCGGTGGAGCTGGGCTCCGCGCTGCTGGACCCCACGCCCCGGCCCCCCAGGTCGAGGGCGGCGGCGAAGCGCCCGGGCAAGCCGCACCCCGAGCCCGATCGGCTCACACTGTTGGTGAACGGCTTTCGCGACCGCGCGCGCGAGCAGGTGCGACTGCTGGGCCTGCCACTGCGCGTGGTGAGCTCGCCCACGCGCACGGCCGCGCAGCTGCTGAGCACCGCTCCCCAGGTGGCGCTGGCGCTGGACGACTTCCTGCGAGTGGCGCCCACCAGCCCGCTCAACAAGCCGCTGTCGCCGCTTCGAAGCCTCGTATGGACGCAGCGTCCGCTGGATGACCTGCGCCGGGTGAAGCGCGCGTACGGCACCACCGTCAACGACGTGCTGCTCGCCTCGGTCACCGCGGCGGCGAGGCGCCTGTTGACAAGCCACGGCGAGAAGCCGGTGCCACTGAAGACGATGGTCCCGGTGAGCGTGCGCGACGAGCACGACGTGCTGGGCAACCGCGTGTCGTTCGTGTTCGTGGATCTGCCCTGTGAGGAGAGCGACCCGGTGAGGCGCCTGCAACGGGTGCACGGGATGATGAGCGCGCGCAAGGACGAACGCGAGCCGGAGGGCGCGGATCTGGCGCTGAAAGCGGCGGAGTACGCGGTGGGCCCGATCCACCAAGCGCTCTCGCGCGTGGTGGCCAGCCCGCGCACCTTCAACCTCGTGGTATCCAACATCCCGGGGCCGGCGGCGCCGATGTACATGCTGGGCTGCCCGCTGGAGGCCGCCTATCCGGTGGTGCCCCTCGCCGAGCGACACGCGCTGTCGGTCGGCATGACCACGGTCCACGATCGCGCGTGCTTCGGGATATACGCCGACCGTCAGGCGGTGCCCGACGCGCGCCGCCTCGTGCGCGACGTGGACGCGGACATCAGCGAGCTGGTGTCCCGCGCAGCCCGGGCGGGGCGCGGCGGGCGCACGGCCGGGGCCCGACCACGACCTCCCCGAGCGCGCTCGGCGGGCTCGGGATCGGCTCCCGCGCGCCGCGCCGGGCGCACCCCCTGAGCGGCCCGCCCGCTCGATTGGCTTGGGGCGTCCACGCCCTCGGTGCCGGTCGTCGTCGAGCTCCGTCCGTTTCGTCTTTTGTTTTGAGGATTCCTTCCGCGCGGAACGAATCCTCATTTTGAATCCCCCAACGGCGCCTGCGACAGGTGTGTTCGAGACTGTGCCGGATTGGCGACCCCAACCCCCAACCCCGAGCTACCCGGCCCGCGCGGCCGGG